>JANMIM010000377.1:0-23143 GCA_031375795.1 Bacteroidota bacterium | reverse complement strand
TGTATTTTTGAATAAACGGTTGTGACCATGGAAGAATTGACGATTGACCAAGTCAAAGCTTTGTACCCAGACGAATGGGTTTTGATGCGGATTGAAGACAAGGCGGAAAATGCGCCCGTGGATCGCGGCATCGTCTTGTTTCACGGCAAAGATTATCTTGAACTCTGCTACAAGGGCAGCGAGATCGCCAAAAAATACTTGACAACCATTTTGTTTACAGGCACAACCAATTCCAATCGCAAATGGCTCAAAGCTACGCGTTTGCCCGAGCAACCGAAGACGATCCTATCTTTTTAATCATCACAGAGATCGATTTGCCCAATTTGGATGGGTTCCTTGGAAGGCATTGGCCAAGTTTTGCTGCACATCTGAGTGGTTGGCAAAAACCTCCATCCACACCAGCCAGAATCCGTAACCACGGGCCAAGTCCACAATCGTTTCGACATCTGCCTTGCCCGTTTCGAACTTTTGAAGATACCGCGTCGCTAGGACGAGGGCTTGCCGCCGATATTTGAAACGATCATCTGCAGTAGTGTGTTTGGGGTCACCTTCTTTCCGGTTCAGGCCCAATTCTTCAATGGTCATCGCTGCCGATGCGGTTTCGGATGGCTGCAAACCCATGCGAGGAATCACATAAGCGCTGGGCGAAATCGAAAAGGCATAAAAGGTATTGTGCGTATGCGGGAAGAGAATCGCGCCCAAGAGGTCTTTGTCATCTTTCACGAGATTACAGTTTTTGCAGGCGAGCAAGAAATTGTCCCATTTGAATTCCTGTGCAGGGAATTTCTTTTTCGGTTTCAGGTGCTCGACTTCCAAAGCAATCACATCCAGCTGCCGATCACAATAGCAGCAATAATCGCCGAGGTTTTCGCTCAGTTTTTGCTTCGCGCTTTTGTAGGGGTTGTATTCGGCCTGAACATTATGCGTTCCGACGGCCCATTTTTCAATCGGTCGCATCGTCAGAGCGCTTTTGATTTTCGTTCCGCCTTGAGCAAGGCCACCCAAGCAGGATCCTCATTGTAGAGCAATTCCAACTCATCCAATCGGGCCTTCCGGGCGGCAAGCTCCTGCGGATTGGCCGAACCATTCAATTCCAACAGCCCAAAATACTCCTCCGCTGCCTTTTGCCAATCAAGAAACTTCTGACTGCGCTGCACATTGGTCACGCCCATTTCCCCCGCTGCGATTTCCTCGATGCTCTTGCGGAAATAGTCAGAGTCCATGTCCTTGCCCGTGAGGTCGATCAATTCTTCATTGCTGAGGGATTGAACGATGAAGGGCGAATGCGTCGTCGCGATGAATTGCAGATTGGGGAACGCGCGCTTGAGATCTGCTACCACTGTCTTTTGCCACTCAGGGTGCAGGTGCAGGTCGATTTCGTCGATCAGGACGATGCCGTTCGCTTCAGTCACAGCTGACCGCCCCAGATGCGGATTGAGCTTGATGCAGCGGTAGGCAATGTCAGCAGCCATGCCGATGATATTGCGATAGCCGTCACTCAGCAGGCGGTAGGGAATGTATTGTTTTTGGCCTTGAGCATCTTCTATTGCGCCCATGAGGTCATTTTCTGCATGACTGAATGTAATGTCCTTCCATTGAGGCACCATTGCCGCAATCGCTTCGTTGAAGGCTCCCAATAGTTCTTTTTCCGCAGGGCGTTCAAATTTGGTTACTTCGTCTTCGTACGTTTTGTACCAAGACAAAAAATCGAAAGGGGACGATTTGGGAGAGAGACAAGCATGGTAGCCTTGCTCGATGCGCGAACCTGTAGCCGTGTATTTCAGCTTTTGAGAATGCTCGGCCCAGAGTCGCCCCGTGCCATGGTATGCAAACACTGGAAGCTGGATTTCCTCGCCTAGTCGCACCATCCGTTGGTATTCGTGGGCAAGGGCAATGACTTCTTTTGCATACTTGAAACTCGCAGTCGTCTTTTTGGAGATGCGGGTGATTTCGCGCTGCCAAGTGAAGTCGAACCTCCCTTTCCCAGTAGATGCTTTTACCGAACAAGGCAGCTGCAGCTCGACTGACATTGCCCCACGTGACACTCGCCGCACGTCATCTCGATCGATCGATTTGGCCTGGCCTACATTGTCAAAACCCAACAGAAAGGCCCCGATCGCAACTGTAAGCCCATCCAAGATACTGGTCTTGCCGCGCCCATTGCCACCGATCAGCACTGTGAACTGCGCCGGAAAAGCGAGCTCCAGATGATCGAACAGCCGATAGTTATTCAAAATGAGCCGATCAATGCGATTCATGGCTTAAAAGTAAGCAATCCGATTGAAATCCGCGAAAGGTAGGTGAAGTCGAAGCTTGTTCTCCGCTCCCACGCTCCTCACTCACACTTATCTTCGCGCCACCAACCGCTTCTGCAATTCCCACCGTTCCCCAGTCCCAAAATCCACCAAGAACCGCACTTCCTTCCCCTCCTGCAAAGCAATCGGCTCCCCATCCCGATACAAAACCCGATTCCCCGTAATCGCCGAGAGGCGGTGCCCCAGCCCAAACACCCCCAACAAATTCAAGGGATCGGCCGCGCTGAGCGCGACCAGGTGCCCGTCGGGAGCCCGCGTCCTGTACTTGCGCAGCAAGGTCACGGCCTCGGGCAGCGCGTATTGCTCGCCCCACATGCCATCCACAAATCGCCCGCCGCGTATCAATCCCCGCGCTTCCAACCTGCGAAAGACCCGCACCATCTCCCGCCAATGGGGCATATTCGCCTCCCGCTCGGCGAGGCGTCTGAAGACAACCCCATACCGCCGCAAAATCACCATCGCAATTTCCTCCCGCTCATCCTCCTCCAATTCGCCATCCAAACCCGGCGAGGGCTGCAAGCTCCATCTTCCCGAAGCCGCCATGCTCGCCGGCTGCACCTTGCGCGCCCGCCCGTTCGCATACCGCTCCGCCTTCGCGCGCTCGTCCTCGGGCATGAGCAGCGCCCGCAGCCCCGTAAAGCTGTCCGAAGAAATCATCCCCGCCGTGACCAACTCGCCCAAGGCCATCTCTAGATAGCTCGGCAACAGATTCAAACCCCGCTGCAAGTCATCGAAGAAGCTCGCGCCGCGCTGTTGCAGGTACTCCACGACTTGATTGGCGCGGTGGGAGAGCACGACCGTGCCCTCTACATGCCCGGCAGCTTTGCGCCACACGGCGGCACGCTCGCGGCTGAGCAAAGTGATCGGCGATGAACGGATCGGTCCATTTTTCACCAATCCATCTGCGTTGGATGGTCGTAATCTGCCCCATGTAAGTCGCCCGCTCATGCAGAGCATGTCGAGCCAGAGTGGATCGTAGTTGGGCATGCGCAGGGGGATGATCTCGCTTTCCCAGGCTGCGGCGGGGGCTTCGTAGCCCTCCATTTGCTGCACGATTTCCAGCAGGGACTCGGGGCCTTGCAGGTTGTCGTGCTGCGAAACCTTCTGCCATTCGAAGAGGAAACGCATGTAGGTCTGCGCGGTCACGGGCTGAATCTCGGCCCGCAAGGTCTTGACGGTATAGCGGTGGATGCGCGACAGCAACCTCCGCTCGCACCATTCCTCGTCCCCGCTCGGCGTGTAATTTCCGCGAAAAACAAAGCCCTCGGCCTCCAAAGCGTACAACGCATACTCCGCTTCTTGCGGCGCGATGCCCATGCTCTCGGCGAGCACCCAGGCAGTCACGGGCCCGAGCGCCTCCATGCGGCCGCGCAGCAGCTCCTTGCGCGCGACGGTGTCTTCCATGTCCTTGCGGAGGAGCCGTTCGGGAAAATGAATGCGCGGCTTCAAGTCAAACTTGGGGAACAAAGCCTCAAACTCGGGCAGGCGTTCGGCAGCTACCCAGAGGACCGCATCGGTATCGGGGCGCGTCAGGATGGCTGCCCGACCTGCATGTTGGAGTTGCGCGAAGTAGGGCTCCCAACTGTATTCGCCGTCGCCGACTTGGCCTTCTTCGGCGGTGAGGAAACCGAGTAGGAGGAGCGCTTCGTGCAGCTCATCGACGCTGCGCACGGTCGGCCAAGCCTCTTGGCGGACCTGCTCGATGGCCTGCGGGTCGAGGCGGCCGAGCTCGGCGGCCTCGGCGGGATCTAGCCAACGGCGGTTTTTGATGGCGTGGGTGCGGCGGTCTTCCAAGCCTGCCGGATCGAGGAAGGCGTAGGGCCGCGCGTTGATGATCTCTTGGGCGAGGGGCGATGCCTCGCGCAGGTCCTTGGCGATGAGCTTGAAGTCGCCCGCGACGATGCGCCCGATGATGACTTCGAGCTGATCGATGTCCATGGCTTCGGTGAGGCAGTCCTGAATGGTCTGCCGCACGAGCGGATGGTCGGGCACCTCGCGTTCGCCGACGATGTTTTCGAGGCAGGCGAGTTGGTCGGGGAAGACGAGGGAAATGAGGTCTTCGGATGCCATGCGCTGCAAATGCGGGGCCACGCGGCCGGTGGCACGGCGGCGCTGAATCGCCAGGGCCCGTGTCGCATTCCACCGCCACCGCACCCCAAACATCGGCGCATCCAACAAGGCCTGCACCAAGATGTCGCGCACGGTGGATGGATGCAGGTATTCCCAGACTTCGTCCAAGGCAAATGAATGCGTCGCGCCAAGGGAGAGAATGATGGCATCCTCAGTCGCGGCGGCTTGCAATTCGAAGTTGAAGTTGCGGCAGAAACGCTTGCGCAGGGCGAGGCCCCAACCCTTGTTCAGCCTGGAGCCGAAGGGCGAATGAATGACCAAATGCATGTCGCCGGCCTCGACAAAGAAGCGCTCCATCACGATGGTATTCGGCCCCGGCAATTCACCCAAGGCCAATTTTGCAGCACATATATAGAGGAGCATCTGCTCGGCCGCGCCGCCTTGCACATGCAGCGTGTCCTTGAGCCACGCCAATGCCTCGCCGCCCCATTCGTCGATGTAATCCTCGGAGCGCGTGCCTGGAATGATCCGCCCTTCGTCAATCCGCGAAGCGATCTCCTCGCGCAGACGGCAGACGGCCATGGACAATGCGTCGCTGCGGCCGGGCGCCTCGCCAAACCAAAACGGGATCGACGGCGTCTGCCCATGCGCATCCTGCACATGCAATTTGCCCATTTCCAGCTTCTCGATTTTCCAGACCCCATTCCCCAGCTGAAACACGTCGCCCGCCATGCTCTCGATCGCAAAATCCTCCTCCACCGCACCGATAAAGGTCCCGCTCGGCTGCAAGATCACGTCGTAGTTGAAGTTGTCGGGGATCGCGCCGCCATTCGTGAGGGCCGCGAGCTGTGCGCCCTTGCGACCCCGGATGATGCCATTCACGGCGTCGCGGTGCAGGTAACTCGACGTGCGGCCATTGCGCAGCGTGAAGCCTTCGCTCAGCATCGTGATCACTTCGTCAAACTCCGCACGCTCCAGATTGCGGTAGGGAAATGCGCGGTGGACCAAGGCATACAATTCGTCCTCGCTGTATTCTTGGTTGGCGACCTCGGCCACGATCTGCTGCGAGAGCACGTCCAGCGGCTTTTCGGGGATGATGAGGTGGTCCAATTCGCCGCGGCGGATGGCGTCCAGGATCGCGGTGCATTCCACCAAATCGTCGCGGGTCAGGGGGAAAATGCGGCCCTTGGGCGTGCCCCCGACAAAGTGGCCCGAGCGCCCGACCCGCTGCAAAAAGCCCGCGATCGTCTTGGGCGAGGCGATTTGGCAGACCAGGTCCACCGAACCAATGTCGATGCCCAGCTCCATCGAGGCGGTCGCCACCATGGCGCGGAGCATCCCGTTTTTGAGGCGCTGCTCGGCATCGAGGCGCTGCTCCTTGCTCAGGCTGCCGTGGTGGGCACTCACCGCAGCCTTGCCCAGCCGCTCCCGCAGGTGGTGGCTCAGGCGCTCGGCGAGGCGGCGCGTATTCACAAAGATCAGCGTCGTTTGGTGCTCCAGGATGCGCTGCTCCAGGATATTGTAGATCTCCTCCCAGACATCATTGGCCATCACCGCGCTGAGCGGCGTCGGCGGAATCTCGATGCCCAAGTCCAATTTGCGGCGGTGCCCCTCGTCGATGATCGCGCACATCGGTTGACCAGTGTTGTCCACCCCGATAGCTATCGGGGCCGCATTCCCCACCAAAAATTGCGCGACCAACTCGATTGGCTTTTGCGTCGCCGACAGGCCGATGCGTTGGAAGGGCCGACCAACCAAGTGCCGGAGGCGCTCCACACTCAGCGCGAAGTGCGACCCGCGCTTGCTGCCCACCATCGCATGGATTTCGTCCACGATGAGGGTGCGCGTGCCCGAGAGCATCGCCCGTCCGCCCGCGCTCGTGAGCAGCAAGTACAGGCTCTCGGGCGTGGTCACGAGGATATGCGGCGCCTTGCGCGTCATGGAGGCGCGTTCGCTCGCCGTCGTGTCGCCCGTGCGCACGCGAGCCCGGATGCCGTGCTGCGGCAGGCCCATTTCGGTCAGCACCTCGTCGATGCCCCCCAGCGGGCGGTGCAGGTTGCGGTGAATGTCGTTGCTCAGCGCCTTGAGCGGCGAGACATAGACCACGTAGGTGCGGTCTTCGAGCTGGTTTTCAAGGCTGAGCTGCACGAGCTCGTCGATGGCGGAGAGGAATGCGGCTAGGGTCTTGCCCGAGCCGGTCGGGGCGGCGATGAGGGTGTGCTCGTGGGCTTGGATGGCCGGCCACGCGCGGAGCTGGACGTCGGTCGGGGATTCGAAGGCGGCTTCGAACCATTTCTTTGTGGCTGGGTGGAAGGGGGTGAGGGACATTTTTTCTTATTCGCGACCTTGTAGGGCGAATTTAGGGAAAATGCGGGAGGAATAGAGGAGGGCCCACAGCACATTCAAATTTCGACGATACCCAATCTTAATCTGCGAAACTTCACCTTATGTTAACTTATGGATCGATTCATCAAGCAGGGTAATTTGGGCAAGGATGAGCTGAATGTCATTTTTGATCGTCAAAGGATCTAATGGGCTTTGGACTGCGGCGGTCTTATGTGCAACGTCGCCACGTTTGCTTCCAAAGGATGACATGATTCCCAACCAAGTCGAATCAATATTATGATACTCAATTCCCAGAGGTAGTAGAATTTTCAGAAGGTTTGGTTCCTTGATTCCATTATTATCCTTTAGAATTTGCATATAACCTGAAAAGGATCCTTGTAGTCTATTTTCCAGTGAATTGTCTGTACTCTTTGTTTCGACAAACGCTGGCAGGGCAATTAATATGTTGCTTTTTCTCTTCGTAGATTTCCAGTTGATAAATGTCGCCTTAACCTTATGCTCTGCAACTTCTTCAAAGTATGATTCTAGCTCTGCGTGAACCAAAAACAAGAGTGCTCGTAGGTCGTCTTGTTCTTTCTTCGAATAATCGCCAGTTGGCCTAATAGCAGGAATATATTGAGTTTCGATCTGCGCTATCCTGCGAATTAGCTGTTTGAACCGTTTTGAGTTCGCCATACTTCAATCTCTGAATTATGAAAATCGTGGAATTGACACGTCGAATCCAGTTATTTCTTTAAGAGCATTTCCCCAAGTTTCGTACCTCTTTTTGGTAGGGATCTTATTTTTGGTGGAGGTTTCAAATGCATTCAAAAATTCTGCATCATTTTCACACAGGGCTCGAAAACATGATTCAATTTCTGTGAAATGTGTCCTTGACGCATCTCTTATTTGCAAATCAGAAAAATAGTAAATCATGATGTCAAAAATGGCCCGATTGAACCTGCCCTGGTAGGCCCCGTCCTTCCACTTTCTAAAGGCATTTCTCCCCCAAATATCAAAGGAATAGTCGATTGCATAGTTAAGTTCATGTGATGCCGAGGTAATGACCAATTCTTGTTCGACCCATATTCGATTAAATTCTTCGACAGTAAGATCAAAGAAGTTTTTTAGATTTCCATCGTACTTTTCAATAAAGAATTTGAAAGCAAAATATCTGATTACCAACTCAACATCTCTCATTCTGTAATCGGGCTCTTCAATATTCAACACTTTTCGAATTTGAGGGCTATCAATGGAAAACAGATCTGCAAAATCAATAAAATAGCCTGGATGCAATGCTTGTCGCAACTCTTGCGGAGATAGCGGAAGGCTTCCCGTATTTAGTCTGAGAAACACATTGTATAGAAACGCTTCGCTTGGCCAATTCTTAATTACGATTGTCCGAATCGTTTGGTTTTCAATAATTGTTGCAAAATCTTCCAATGACGGATCGTTTTGGAGATCAACAAACGATCGATTGTTCAATGAATTGAGAGAATCAAGTGCCTTAAGCTTTAGTCTTGGAAAATCTAGGTCATCTATTTTGGAAAAGAATTGCCGAATACTAAGCAGTCTTTGTTTGCCATCAATTATCAAGTAGGTTCCCTTTTTCTCTTTTCGTTCCGCTAGGATGATTTGGGGAATTGGTAGGCCCAAAATGATAGACTCAATGAATCTACTCTTTCGCTTCGGATCCCATGCCTCCCTTCTTTGAAACTTCGGTTTGAGGTCAATTGTTCCCTTATTCAATTGGGATACGATCGTTTCAATCGTCCAATCGGTAGACCAAATTACCGCTTGTCGATATTCTTCTAGATTTACAATTACATCTTGTTCTTCCTCGGAAGTATTCACATCAAAGTCGTCAAACATGCTCAATTGTGCCATAGTAATTTGATAACGAAACAATAGGAATCAAGATTCCTTAATTAAGGCAATTATATGGCATTATTGTCGCATATCCAATTATTTCACCTAATGGCGCGTCTGTCTGTTTAGATTTTTACAAGCTTTCAAACAAGAAGGGCATTTTAGGTCTTCAAATAATCCATTCCAAAATAACTTGCCCTTGCTCAGAAAAGAAGACTTTAGGATCGAGGACTTGACGTTCTCCTTCAGACAAATTCATTGGCAAACGGTTGTTCTGATGACTTGGTATCTCAAACAAGCCTTTCCGCTCATCCCCAACTACCCAAAAATATCCGTAACTTGACCGCCAATAAGTTCTGAGGAATGATAAAAGTCAAAAGACATCTTTCAAAAGCGGCCGATATGGCCACTCAACCAGCACCTATTCAGAAAGGAGTCCCAAAATGATCGTCCCACTCACAGAAGAAGAAAAGTCGCGCGTGATCAGCAGCTACGACCAGATCTACGAGATCATGCGGCGTATCCTGATGTTTGAAGACGAGGCAGGCAGGGAGCACGAGCACTTTTGGGGCATCGGCTTCCAGACGCTCGA
The DNA here is from genome assembly GCA_031375795.1 of Bacteroidota bacterium. Lineage (GTDB taxonomy): Bacteria > Bacteroidota > Bacteroidia > J057 > JADKCL01 > JADKCL01. The sequence goes on along the minus strand of JANMIM010000377.1, from coordinate 13,972 downwards.
CTACATCAAGTACATCGAGCTCGTCGCCCTCGGGAATATCAACAAGGTCTTCGTCTCCCCCAGGGAGCTCTTCCGCCTAGCCGTCACGCTCAACTGCCCGCGTGTACTCGTCGTGCACAACCACCCGAGCGGCTCCCTGAAATTTTCCAAAGCCGACATCGCCCTCAGCGCCCGCCTCGTAGCCGCCGGCGAGCTCATGGACATCGACGTGATGGACCACCTGCTCATCACGACCGAGCATGGCTACAAGTCGAGCTTCTATGGGCAGGGAAAGTCGCCGTTTAAGGGGTTTGGGCGGGAGGGGTGAGGAGATATTTCCTTTTGCCCTCCACGATCAAATCGAATTTTGGGGATAGAATTTGATGGAAATAAACTCTTGATCCAGATGCATGAATTTGCCGTCGGTGGTCAGGAGGGTAGCATTTGTCGCGTAGGCTGTGGCTGCAATCCACATGTCATTCTTGCCCATTGGTTTCGCAGATCCAGGCAGGGTTCTTGTTGGGTGCCGTTGCAAACTAAACGCATCAATTTCGGCATAAGCATTCAACAAAAGGTCATTGTCGCCTGCAATATCAATTACCAAAAAATCATTGAGTAATTTTTTCAGTACGTTCACTTTACGATCTCCCCAACCGTTTTGCATTGCGATGGACAATATTTCACCCTTGGTGATGGAGGAAATCATGATGAAGGCATCGTCATCATCTAATGCATTGTCTTGGCTTATTTGGCTGAGTAGGGTGTTTCCTGCCTTGAAATACGCCATTAAGATGTTTGTGTCGAGTAAGAAATTTCTCATCTCTCAAGCATCTTTAGCAGGTCTTCCAATGGTTCGTCTCCAGGCCACTTCCCGGTGATGGAGGCCAACGGATTCTTCTTTTTCCCTTTCTTGATTTGAAATAGAACTTGTTGCTCAATCGACATCGAAACTGGTTTCCTTGAAAAGAAATTGTCCTTTTGTCCCGGCTGAAAATATTCATGAATTTCGATGAAGCTCAATTGGCCATTTGGCTTGAAATGACCAAGGCCAGATATCGTCACCTCTTTGCCCATAAAATCAACGATACCTTGAATGATCGAATTGTCATTCGCAAAAACATTCACTGGCCCATCTTTTGTAAGCAATCCCAATTTGTTTTTTGAGACCTTCATCTCGTCAAGTTGACCATTAATCAATATCTTCTTAGGCTCGGGAATACTGTCTTCTAGCGATTCAATTTTCTTAAAATCATCTTTCGTTACTTCAATCTCTGGAATGGATTGTCGGTTTGAAAAAAAGAATACTTCATTGTTACTAACAAAGTTCTTCTTGAATTTGAGCAGCGTTTTCAGCAGTGGCTTATCAAGGTTGCCTTTGTCCTCATTCTCGACCAATGCTGAACGAAACGTTTGAATCACCAGAGCCATTGGGCTCAAGTTGAGAATCTCCTCCGTTGGTCGAAACATATTTAGCTGCAAATTCTGGATCGTTTCCCTGAAGTGGTCACAGTCCAGGAGCATGTAAGTTCCTTCAGTTTTGCTACCCGTAAGGCTCTGCAATCGGATTGCTAGCGCCCTTTTGAGTTTCTTATCGGGAACGATGTCGCTGAACCCTCTAACCTTCAGCATCAGAGCCTTGGTTGCAATATCCTTCGTACTCTGCGTAATTTGATTCAGTCGATCAAATTCGATCAATCCATTGTCATCCTTATCTCCCCTTATTCTGATGTCGTAATTCATTGAATTTAATGCTTCTCAGTCGATATCTTGTATTCTGACGAACCCCAAACTTCATTCTAATCCTTCAATGCCCCTGCCCACAACCCCTCGTTAGTGCTGGAGACATGCTCGGTTAAACGGCAAGAACTGGCTCCATGTTCGGCATTTTTCAAATAAAACGCAAGGCAAAATGCTTCGTGGCGGGAAATTGTCGGATAAATGTCGATCAGATTGGCACTGAACGCCTGTAATTTTTGGTGAAGAGACTTACTGGTCCCCCACCGTCATCAAAACCCCCAATTCCACCTCCAAAGCCTTCGCCAGCGAGTACGCCATCAGGATCGAGGTATTGATCTGGGCCTCCTCGATGCGGGAGAGCTGGTGGTTGTCGATGTTGAGGATATCGGCCAAGGCACGCAGGGAATAGCCTTTTTCGAGCCGCAGGGCCTTCACTCGTCTGCCAAATGCTTGAAGGAAAGCAGGATTTTTCTCCACCCCCGTCAAATTTGACGGCAACAAATCCCCCACAACCCCAGACATTCGCCCCGACCCAAAGAAAAGCACATGGTACACATGAACGAGGAAATGATCCTCATCAAAATCACCAACCAAAGGGCCGGCGAGACCTTCAACAAGATCCAACACGGCATCATCGATACCGTGCAAGCCATCCTCGGCGCAAACGCGGTCGGCGATACGGTGACCCTAGAGGCCAAGACGGCCAAGTCATTGTGCGTGATGCTCGAGACCCTGCGCGCGACATTCATCGACGCCGAGACCGTGCAAGCCGCGATGGCCCTCGCGACGCGCGTGATGCCGCCACGGGAGGAGGAGTGAGCGGCCCCCTGCTTGTCACCCCGAGCCTCCGAAGGGCGTGCCGAGGGGTCTACGGCAACTGCACACCACCCACGCTGGACCGCTTGCTTTTCAAGAAATTCGTTCAAGCATCCCCTAGAATGTGGTGCCTGTGTCTAGGCGGTAGATGCCTCGGCTTCACTTCGTTCCGCTCGGCATGACAAATCGGGCCGGCGAGACCTTCAACAAGATCCAACACGGCATCCCGCCACAGGCAGGAACACAACAAGCGCAACTGCCCGGGAATACATATTTTCTGGATGGAACAAACCAATTCAGCTATGGTTGTAAATTGCAACTAGAAGTGCAGGAAAATCAAATCGATGGGAATGCCTACGGAACATTGTAAAATATCCTCCTTATTCTATGAAAGCACTCTTCAAAGCTATTCGCGATCGGGATTTTGAAAAGGTCAAGGCCCTGATAGAGAACGATCCACAGTTGGTGCATGCCACGGCAAAGGAGCCGCCCAAGAAAGACGATGGCCAATCGACGCTACAAGTTGCTTTGAAAACGAGCAATTTTGAGATTGCTTCCTACCTGTTGGATCTCGGTGCCGATCCCAATTTCATGGAATCCAGCGCTGTAAATACTTGGAATATACCCGCGCTTCAAGATTCGATTCGGGCATCCGTTTTTTCGTGCAGCCTGTTGCTCGCTCAGCGCGATCCCGTCGCAAGGCAAGAAAAGGCTGACATTGCATTTTCCATCCTTCAAAAAATGATTGAAAACGGCGGCAACCTTCAGCTCAGAGACTCCTACGGCAATGGTTGCATGGCGCGAGCGGTGATGGATGCGAGCCAACTGACGGTAGAAGAAGACGCGGTCGACGAAATCAACGATATCAAAAGGGTTTTTGAGTTTTTGGTGAGTCAGGGAGGAGATCTCCAAGAGCAGCAACAGCACAATGGACGTCTTGGGGATTGGTATGGGCCAAGGCCTGTTGGGCGCTATTTCCGGCATCTGCTATGAAAGCAATGCAAGCCGCGATGTCCATTCGTGTTTCACGGGGCCGCGGCGCACGCGGGTGATGCCGTCGCAGGGGTAGGAGTGGGGAGGATTCAGGCCACAAATGCTACCAATGGAGGCTATTTTATAAAAAACGCAGTGCATGGGTAAAGGAATTGGCTAAATGTTTTGTTTTTCCCAAAATCTCCTTATATTTGCATCATGTTGGACACCGAGTGGGAATTTTACCTCAAGAACCAAGAGCAGTTGGCCATAGACCATCCTGGTAAAGAAGTCGTCATCGTCGGCGAGACTTATTGGGGTTTTTTTGACAGTATTCAAGAGGCGTATCGGGCTGCGGTGAAAGAGCTTGAAGAAGGGACATTTTTGATCCAGAGTTGTGTGTCGGGCAGGGAGGCGATCACTCAAATATTCAATCGTGTAATCTTCTAAGCAAATGTTGGAAAATTCGAAGGCGTTCACGACCGCATTTCCCGGTCGTACAAGCTATCTATTCAGCAAAGTGGAGATATCGAAGGGAACCAAGGTAGGTGAAGTCGTGAGCATGTACCCCACGCTTGCCTTATGGGACACGGGTGCAAATGGCTCATGTATCAGCACGGACGTCGTCAAGGCGTTGGGCCTAAAAGAAGTAAGAAAAACTTTTGTGCGTACTGCGGGTGGTGACGTGGTGCAAAAGGTTTACGAGGTGTGCATCCACTTGCCCAACGATGTTTCTGTGAATGTTGATGTGACCGAAATTCCAGCACTCAGCGGCGGAATGGATGCCCTCATCGGCATGAACATCATCGGCCTCGGCGACTTTGCCATCAGCAATTTTGAGGGACGAACGCAGATGACCTTTCGCGTGCCGTCAGTCGCGGACGCAGATTACACGTAGATTGCGGTCCGATTTTCCGCGCCCACGCAACCCTCCCCAAAAAATCCCTGTCTTTAGCCCGAATTGATGCTTCATCGATTTGCCGCTACTTGAGAAAACGCATCTTATTTATGAAAAAGGCAATTGCCATTGTTGCGCTGTTTTTGCTTGGCATCCAGCTATTTGGCCAAGCTACTGAAATCAATTTTGATCACCGCCCCTGGAATGAAATCCTGGCGCAGGCCAAGCAGGAAAACAAATTGGTTTTCCTCGATGCCTATACAAGCTGGTGCGGGCCGTGTAAAATGATGGCTGCCACGGTATTCAAGGCCCCTGAGGTGGCCGCGCTCTTCAATGCCAATTTCATCAATACCATGATCGACATGGAAAAAGGAGAAGGCCCCGAACTCAGGAAGTTGTATGGCATCAGCTCCTATCCGACTTTCTTTTTTGTGGATGGCGATGGCAATCTGGTTCATAGCCAATCGGCCATTCTCGACACCACCGAATTCATCGATTTGGGCAAGATGGTGCTGGACCCCAATTTCAACAGCCTGCTGCTGATGGCCAAGCGCTTTGATGCAGGCGAACGCGACCGGGGCTTTCTCAAGGATTATTTGATTCGCTTAGATGCAGGAGGTGAGGAATTTAAGAAGGTCATGGAGCCTTTCCTGCCAAGCATGCTAGGCGATGGACTGCTGGAGGAAAATAGCTGGATTGTCTTTGAGACTTGCATCAACGATGAGACGACGGAAACTGCGCAATATTTTCTCACGCATCGGCTGGATTTTGAGCGCAAATATGGCGTCGAGGATGTGCAATACAAGGCCACCCAATTGTATATGCACCAAAGTCGCGTGGCCGCTCGCAAGGAGGATATGGCTGCCTTCAAGAAGGCGCAACGCGCTGCGCGCAACTCTGGCCTCACCGATGGAGCGGCCCTCGCTTGCTGGATGGAGCTCGATATGTATGGCCACAAAAAAGATATCCCTCATTATATCAAATCCTGCGAAAAACTGTACAAGGTGACGCCCGATGCGCTCAACCAAAAGGCATGGCGAGGAAGAGACGTCGCAAGCGTCGTCGAAAAGAAATCGCTCCTGCGTTTCCCTCTGAAATGGATGCGCGACGTCGCCCGCGAGCGCCCAGATTATGCGACGCTCAATACTTTGGCGCTCATCGAATTAAAAATGGGCAAGACCAAGCAAGGCATGGCCACGGCAGAGAAGGCCATCGCAGCTGCCAAGACGGAGGGTGTAGAATTTGAGGCGACGACGGAGATGATCGAAAAATATGGTGCGAAAAAGGCGCAGCCATAATTGTCTTGCATTTGGAATCTGCAATCTTGATTGCGGAGCGAAAAATGGCTAGTTTTTGTACGAAAACGTTGATTTCTGTGGTGTCAGGTTCTTCCTGTCACCACAGAAACCATCTGGAATCCAGTGATTTGGATTCCAAATAGGCGGTTTTTCCAGCATTCCCAAATCAAATTGTGTCGCTTTTTGAGATCGCGTGAGCATTCGATTCAAGACCTGAACAAAGAACAGCAAATATTTGCGCTTAAACCTCCGCGGCAACCGGAATGATGTACATCGGAATCTTCGAATGTTTCAGCAGCTTGTGCGCAGTGCTGCCCACGAGGATTTCGTCCATCCAACGGCGGCTGTGGGTGCCGAGCACAATAAAATCAGCCTTCAATTTGCTTGCGGTTTCCATGATCATTGGCGCGACATCGCCCTGTTTCACCTCCGTTTGGATGCTGTCGTCCTTGAGGTGCTCCTTGGTCTTGGCGAGGAACCGCTCAGATTCCCGCATGACACTTGGGAGCAAATCAGGTCCCAAAAAATCGATGTCCACGTATCCCCCAAAACCCATGATCGGTGAATAGGATGGGGAAGCATAATATACAGGATTGGTGATGACATGCAGCAAAAGCACCTTTGCTTTTATTGCTTTTGCAATCGCAAATCCCTCTTCAGCAACCTTTTGTGCCGTGGGACCATAGTCCAAGGCGATCAATACATTTTTCATCTGGATCTTGATTATCGATTACTCAAATGAACGTCGGCAAGCTTTTCAAAATAATGTTTAACAAATGCATGCGCTTCGCCTTCGGTCATTTTGTCGGCATTGATCACCTCAAATTTGATGTCGGCAAAATGGTGGTCGGCAGCCAAGTGATTGTGCAATTCCCGCTTGGCATCCGTCGGTCCAAACAGCACAACCTGCTGGTAATCGCGAATGATATCGCCCAAGGCGTGGTAATAGGCGTGTTGCTGCCCTTGTTCCTTGTTGTGCATCACATGCTCGCTGCGCGCAAGCGTGCTCTCCTTGTCGTTGTGATCAAATTGCGAACGGATATGCCGCGTCTTCATCTCAGGCGAACACTCGATCACAAGTGCATCGGAGTGATCCATCCAAATTCCCAATCTCTGTAGTGCTTTCATCAGCTTCCAAATATATTGCGTGACAAAATTGTCAAGGTGCAAGGTGGGGAAGATTTTTCGACGTCGACTTATGGATGTTTGGGGGAATGTTGCAGGAATCACTTATTTGGGGTGGGCCTCATTGGGAATTGCTGTCGCATGGCTACTTGGCCTTGGACTCCTCTTGCCTGCGTCTAGGATTCGCAATATCCGACGAAGCCGGCCACACGCGCAATCAACAAGATTTTGGCACCGCTTCGGGGATTCTTGCTAACTTGGTGTTTATGAAACAAAGTTTGTTTTTCATCTTGGCCTTGGTTCTGTGTGCCTGCAATTTCCTGCTAGGACAAAACACAGATCGAAGTGCTGTACCCCATGCGCAGCAGACAGCCGTCTCCAAGGTCCCAGCTGCCCAACTCCAACAATACCGCTTCAATTACAAGGGATTTGCGACAAAAATCAACGACGATGCCGTCGATGAAAATGGCAATCACCTACTCGACGGCGAAATTCACGCCGTGGAAATGATTGAATCGAAGCGCGATACTGCCATCAACAGGATCTTCAATTTGAAAGGTGTTTCCTATGACGATGATCCTCGCGGTCTTATGATAATGACCGACAAGGATTACAATGTCCTGAAAATCGAATGGGGCTACATCGGCAAACGAGTGGAATACGATTTCGCGAAAAAGCATTTTATCATTGGCGCCATGAAGTTTGACTATATTCGTGTGGGGAAGGAATCATTTTCAGCTTGGCAACCCGTGATTGTGCAAACAGACTTAACGACAAAATTTGATGCTTATTTCATCTTGAAGCCCTATTCCTGCATCCTTGTCGATATGGTGCTGGAGGGCGATGAAATCCTCGTCTTCAGTAGAAGTAAAAAAAACAGCATAGGCAATAAATCACAAGAAAAGGCAGAGGTCATGCGTGTCTCCACCGCCAAGTGCCACCGCGACTCCGCAAGGCCTTGGATCAATGCGCTCGACGTGATCACCAATGTTGAAACACCTTATGATGACTTGGGTGACATCCATTTGTCCAGCACTTCCAAGGTCGACGGGACATACATTTTTGCAACTTTCAACCTCGATCAGTTCGAAGTCAAACTTAGGCATCATCTGTACCAATTCAACAATGAACAACTGACTGAATTGCCAAACTTGTTGAATTATATCCAAGCGAAATATCAGTATCCTGGATACATTGTCGTGCTTGATTTTTTGGCCAACCCAAGCAATGAATATTTCATCATTACCCATGCTGGCGCTTCGAGCGGGAAGTTATTATTTTCCAAAACAGACAAAGATCTAAAAGCCATCATTTCAAAAGAAGTAGGCCCCGAAGATTATGCGGAAAACAATAAACTATTGGCCCTTTCCAACGGAAACATTGTGCTCGTGGCCGTCAATGCGACAAAGACGTGGAGCTACCACCTATACGACCCCAAAATGGAATTGATCCAAGAAATCAAGTCCACGTTCTCCGAGGATTACGATCCTATTTTGCTCAAGGAAACGTCAGGGCACTCAGTGGAATGCATTTTTAATGTGCATCATGTGGAAAAGAAGGATTGTGTTTTGGAGGTGGTCGAGTGGGATTAGCAATGTAGAAAATTGGAATCCACAGAGGCTAATGGGGCATTCAGCCTCAAAATCTAACCCTTAAAGCTTCCAAAATCAGCCGAGAAATCCTATATTTGCCTATTCAACCTTGTTTCGCGTGAAATTTGTAGATGTCAAGAACGATGTAGCCTTTCGCAAGATTTTCGGTAACGAAAATCGCAAGGAAGCGTTGATTTCATTCCTCAATGCCATTCTCGATTTTCACGGCGACCAGCGGATCACAAAAGTAACCATCCTCAACCCCTACCAATTTCCCAAGTTGAAGGGTGGCAAAGTCACGATCATCGACGTGAAAGCAACCGACCAAGCTGGTCGGACTTACATCGTTGAGATGCAGGTTGCTGACGCCGATGGTTTTGACAAACGCGTGCTGTACTATTCATCCAAGAGCTACTCCGACCAAATCAAACGTGCCGACTTCTATGAAAAGCTTCGGCCTGTTATCTTTGTTGGAATCCTTGACTTTAAGTACACCAAAAACAAGAACTACATCAGTCGCAACCAAGTCAGGGATATCGAGACGGGTGAGCAGACGATACGCGACATGGAGTTCACTTTTATTGAATTACCTAAATTCAAAAAGAAATTGAGTGAACTCAGCACCCTCATGGAAAAATGGGTGTTCTTCATCAAGGAATCTGAGAATCTGGAAGTCTTGCCAGAAGGTCTCCATGACAAAGGGCTGAAATCTGCCTATGAGGAGGCAAATGTGCAAACCTGGACCAAGGATGAAATGGATGCTTACGACTATGCATTCATGCGAGAAGCGGACGAACGGGGAAGAAGGGCCAAAGCGATCCGAAAAGGCGTGGAAGCGGCTGTCCAAAAAGCGGTGGAAGAGTCCGTCGAAAAGGCTGTCGAAAAGGCCGTGGAAGAGGCCGTCGAAAAAATTGTAGAGAAAATGATCGAAGAAGCGGCACAAACGGCAGTACAAAAGGAAACCAAAATGATCCTAGCAATGAACTTCGCCGGCGTGCCCATCAACCAAATCGCATCCATCATGGAGAAAACCGAACAAGAGATTCGCCAAATCATCGCTAGGCATCGCTAGCGCGCAATCCCCCCTACTCCCGCTTCCCCACCACCTCAAACGCCTTCTGCAACCTTTCCCCTTCCTCATCCACCAAAGTAATCGTATGCATCCCCGGCGCCGGATTCAGCGCCATCTGGTGAAAAGTCTCTGTCGTCCCAATAAAAGTCTGGTCCAGGTGCCAATGAATCTTGCTACCCTGCCGGCGGTGCGCGACCTCAAAGACCACGCTGCTCACATTCCCGCTCAGGTCGATCGGCACGTAGACCTTGCTGCTCGTGCGCGGATACACAAATTCCATGTTGGTGCTATTGGCCTCCGCCTCGGCGGCTTCCTTGCAGTCGGCCCGCCACGGTGGCAGCGGCAGGTAGTCCACATGCTTGCGGCCGTACCATTCCTCCTCGCTCGGCGTGAGGATAAACCACGGCTTGTGTACCATGTTGTAGGGCGATTCGCAGTCTGAATGCACCCGAAATTGCCCAGTCGGATCCAGGTGAATCATCTTGTGGTAGGGGCAGGGCTCCGTGTTGAGGCCTCGGCGGGGCACGCGCATCATCTCCAGGTCGTCGCAAATCTCGCTCGCGCGGTGGCCGCTCTGCTTGCAGATCGTCACCTCCTCCAGGTCGTCAAAGGGCTCGTCAAACCAGACATTGGGGGTGTGGAGCATGTTGAAGAGGTCGAAGAGGATCGGCGCGGCAGCATACAGGCCGATGAGACCGGGGCGGCCTTCGCCGTCGGCATTGCCTGCCCACACGGCCACGACATGCGTCGGCGTCACGCCCACCGCCCAGGCGTCGCGGTAGCCGTAGCTCGTGCCCGTCTTCCAGGCCACCCGCCGCGAACTGCTGAAATTCATCCATTCGCTCTCGCCCTCGGGCCGGGCGAGTTCCAGCAGGGCGTCCAAGGTCTTGTAACAAGCGGCGGCACCCAGCGGCGACTCGTCTGTCAAGACGGGTTGGTAAGCCGGCTGTTGCGTGATCGAGCGGGCCATCACATAGTTGGGCGCATGGAAGCCGCCCTCGACATAGTGGCCGTTGAAGCGATGGTAATCGTTGACGGTGCGGGCCATGCTGGCATACATGCCGGCGAGGTCCCAGAGCGTGGCCTCGGCCCCGCCCAAGATCAAGGACAGGCCATAGTCGTCGGCCGAGCGGTCGAGCGTGGTCATGCCCAGGGATTGCAGGCGCAGCAGGAATTTCTGGTGGCCATAGTCGCTGAGCATGCGGATCGCCGGGATGTTGAGCGAACGGGCGAGCGCCATCTTGGCGGGGACGGCGCCGTCGAAGGTGCGGTTGTAATTTTGCGGATTGTAGGCACCGTAGTAGGTGGGAATGTCGGGCACGAGGGTATTGGGCAGGAGCTCGCCGTCGTCGAGCATCGAGGCGTAGAGGAAGGGCTTGAGGATGCTACCCGTGCTGCGCCGCGCGCGAATCACGTCGACCTCATGCCCGCTCGTGCTGTCGCTCGGGCGGGTATTGCCCACGTAGGCGATCACGTCGCCCGACTGCACCTCCATCACGATCGCGGCGGCATTGTGCACGCCATTCTCCAAAAGACGGCGCTGATGGGCTTGCAGGATATGGCTCGCGCGGTCTTGCAGGTGCATGTCGAGGGTGCTGCGCACGCGCTGTCCGCTGCCTGCCTCGGCCAGGCTGCGGTCCAGCAGGTGGGGCGCCATGTCGGGCAATGGGTGGGGCCGGTCGGGCAGCGGTTCGGTCATCGCCAAGGCACAGGTGGTCGAGTCGATGATCTCGGCCTCCCACATGTGGGTGAGCAGGCGGTCACGCTTGGCCTTGAGTGCGCTGCGGTTGCGACCCGGGTGAATGATCGAGGGCGCATTGGGCAGGACGGCGAGGGTGGCACTCTCGGCCCAGCTCAGCTTGTCGGGTCCGCGCCCGAAGTAGCGCCAGGCTGCGGCATCCAGACCCACGACGTTGCCGCCAAAGGGGGCGTTGCTGGCATACATGGCGAGGATTTCCTCCTTGGAATACCGCATTTCCACCCTGAGCGCCATCACGGCCTCCACGGCCTTTTGCCAGAGGTTGCGCGACTGCCCCTTGCGGCTCATGCGCAGCACCTGCATCGTGATGGTGCTGCCGCCGCTCACGACATGGCCGCTGCTCAGGTTCTGCCACATCGCCCGACCCATCGATGGCAGGTCCACGCCCGGGTGAATGTAAAAACGCCGGTCCTCAAAGGTCGTGATCGCTTGGGCAAATTTCTCGGGGACCGTGTCGGTCGCCGGGAAGCGCCATTGACCGTCCTTGGCGATGCGCGCACCGAGCAGGTTGCCGTCCTTGTCCTCCAGCACCATCGAGAGCGGATCCTGGAATAGGTCGCGGGGAATGAGGAAATAATGCCACCAAACCCCCAAGGCGACCAGCCACAGCAGGATCTTCCAGCGAGGCTTGAACAGCCATCGGCCCAGGGTGCCTACCGCGGACTTGGCCTTTTGCATCAGGTTTTTGGATGAGGAATCGGTTTTCACGGCTTTGGAGAATGGCTGATTTGTTTTCCTCTGCGGTCCTTTGCGCCCTTTGCGGTTTCATCTTTGAAGAAAAAAACCGCAAAGGACGCAAAGGTTCGCAAAGTGAGGATTAGGAATTCGAGGGCGACACGACGGTAACCCATTTGCCCGGGATCCTCGCCGAGATCGAATTGTCGTACATCGCCTCGACATACACCGTCGGCAGGTAGAATTTGCCCAGGTAGGAGGCATTCAGCAAGATGCGGAAGGTCTTCTCGGTTTCCTCGGTCTTGCGGGTCGGGTAGGACCAAGGCGAGCGCGCCCTTTGCCCCGGCGAACCCAAGTCGAAATAGGTGAGCACCCTGTCGTCGCGGATGTCTTGGTATTCGGGCACAGCCACGGCGCTCTCAAAGGTCGTGCCGTCGAGGCGGGTGTTGTGGATCTCCCAGCCCGAGGCAAAGATCTGCGTGAGCGCCAATTCGTCGAGGTCGCCCTTGGTGCCGGGATTCTTCAGGTGAATCTCAGCCACAAAGTCGGTGCCCTGCTCGATCGTCGTCGGGTCCATCTCCTTGCCGTCCATGTCATAATAATCCACGCTCAGGGTGATGTGGTTTTGGCGGGCGTCTTGGTCACCCTTCACGGGGATGCCCTCTGCGATCACCCGCGCAAACAGGATGCCGGTGCCCTGGTTCTTGACCTCGACGCGACCCGAGGTGCCGTTGCCTACGGCAAGGTCCACCTGCGCGATCGGCTTGCTGCTGCTGCCTTCGATCCATTTGCCATCACCGATTTTGTATGAATAGGCCATCTTGGAGCCCGTGCCTGCATTCAGGCCCGCATACTTGGCCATGGCGATGAGGCTGTAGCCCGTCGACTGCGTGCTCATGTAGTCGGGTGCCGAGAGCGCCTTGGCGATGCGCTTGGAGAGTTCCGCGCCGCGCACCCGGTTGCCGATCGTGCCGATGCACTCCAAGATGATGGCCTGGTCGCGGATGTCGTCGCCGTACGTGAAGCCGAGCTCCTGGTATTGGGGCACGGTCACCGCGAGGTTTTGGCTCAGCTTGGTCGCCGTCTCGGGTTGACCGGCGAGCTTGTAGGCCGCAGCGAGTCGCCATTGCGCCACGTTGTCGAGGCCCGGGGTCTCCCGCAACCGGTTCATCGCGCCCAGCTCTGGCGACCCCGCCAACGCGAGCAGGTACAAGCGGTCGCCTTGGATCAGCTGGTCGGGGCGACCCGCTGTGGCCCAGTTCTTGGCGGCCTTCTTTTGAAACGCGATCCACTTGGTGAGGAAGGCCTGCGGCACGCGGTAGCCCTTGTTTTTGGCCTCCAAGATAAAATTGCCGGCATAGTTGGTGCCCCACTCGCTCACCTCGCCCGTGCCCGGCCAGTAGGAGAGTCCGCCGCTGGCTTGCTGGAAGGTCTCCAAGCGGTCGATGCCCGCGCGGATGTTTTTGTCAATCTGCTGCTGCACGGCGGCAGGCAGCTCCATGAGGTTGGAGACATAGAGCTGCGGGAATACCGAGGAGGTCGTCTGCTCCACGCAGCCGTGGGGGTATTGCAGCAGGTAGTTGAGGCGCTTGCCGAGGTTGATCGGCGGGATCGTGCTCAGTTCCAAAGTACCCTTGTTGGTGCCGACCATGCCGGGATAGGCCACGGTGTATGCCCAGCTTTGGTTGGCGTCGACGGCCTTTTCCTCGACGTTCACCACCCTCGGGTTGGGGTTGCGCACGTCGATGTCGATGTGGTAGATCGCGACCTCGCTGCCGCTTGTGGCCGTGACCTTGACGGTGCCCTTGCCCATGCGCTCCCGGACCTTGAGATCAAAGTTCACCAGCTCGTCGCCGGGGCGGGCAAATGTGAGCGACTTGGTATTGGCCCCGTTGATCGTGAAGATGTCGCTGGTCTCGAGTTTCACATTCACGTTGCGCACATTGTTTTCCATCGCAAAGACGGTGACCGGCAGGGTGAGTTCCTCGCCCGGGCCGAGCACGCGGGGCATGGTGCCCAGGACCATGAGGGGCTTGCGCACCTTGCTGG
>JANMIM010000195.1:0-1027 GCA_031375795.1 Bacteroidota bacterium | reverse complement strand
CCCGATCGAAATCGGAATGAAAACGACGATGAACACGGTCCATTGGATTTTGGTGTCCAAGACGGGCTTTTTGGCGATCTCGGCATGCGCGGTCGAAATGAGGTAGAGGATGGCGACAGGGCCGAGCAGCATCCAGACAAGACCGAGGTATTTTTTGAGGGAATTCATGGCTGATGCGGGTCAATCCTGGACATTGGGGTCGATTTTGTTGGAGACATAGACGGTGCCGATGACGAGGCAGACGGCGGCGATCACGATGGGATACCACAGGCCGACCCGCGCATCGCCCGGGTAGATCGTCGTGAACATCGTGGCGATGAATGGCGTGAGTCCACCAAAGACCCCGTTGCCGATGTGGTAGGGGAGGGACATGCTCGTGTAGCGGATCTTGGTCGGGAAGAGCTCGACCAAAAACGCGGCGATGGGGCCGTAGACCATCGTCACAAAAAGGATCAGCACAAAGACGATCCCCACCACCTTCCAATAGTCGCCATTGCCCAGGACTTTGCTCAGCTTCACCTCGGGCTTCAAGCTGGATTTGCCGGTTGCGCTGTAGAGTGTGTCCACGGTCGTGGTCGTGACGGTCATGCCGTCATTGTATTTGTCTTGGGTGATGCGGGTCAGCAATTGATTGCTGGTCTCGCCGATCGGCAGGAGCGTTTGCGAGACAGGCGCTTGATCGACGGTCAATGTGCGGTCGCCCACGTTGGTGATGGATTGGATGGCGCCAAACAAGGGGCGATAGCCCACGATCGCCAGCGCCAAGCCGGCCATCATGATCCACTTGCGTCCGACCTTGTCGCTCCAGGCCCCAAAGACCACAAAAAACGGCGTCGCAAACAGGATCGCCCAGATCAGAATCGTGCGGCTCTGCTCGAAGTCGACCTTGCAGACATTCTCGATGAAGGACTGCGCGTAAAACTGCCCCGTGTACCAGACGACGCCTTGGCCCATGGTCGCACCAAAGAGGGCGAGCAACACCATTTTGAGGTTGGATTTGTGTGCAAAACTCTCCTTGAGCGGATTT
>JANMIM010000190.1:0-7006 GCA_031375795.1 Bacteroidota bacterium | reverse complement strand
TTTGGCCACCATTGAGGGTTGCCGATCCCGCACCGGGATTAAAGTCTACAACAGAGGAGGTATAGTATCCAGTGGAATAAATATCGTTGAACGCATCGATGTGCATTGTAAGTCCGACTTCTTGGCCGGCGCCGACTACCTTCAAGGCAGATACAAAATCGCCAGCAGCATTGAGGCGTGAAAAGAAAATATCATTCAGCCCAGAACCTGTGAGGTCCACGATGCCCGCACCAGGATCGAAGTCATTGGTTCCTACATAAGCGCCAGTGGTGTAGATATCCCCAACGGCATCGATTGCCAAGGAGGTGCCTGAGACAGGACCCGTGCTCCCGAGCAGTTTTGCGAAAACAAAATTTCCAGCAGCGTCCAATTTTGAAACATAGGAAAGTTGTGTTGCGGCAACCCCCAAATTGACTGTTCCAGCACCTGGGTCAAAGTCTGCAACACCGGTGAAATAGCCGGTCGTGAATACATTGCCCGATGCGTCGATTTTCACACAGTTGGTGGCGTCATTGCCAGAAGAGCTAAACGGAACAGCCCAGACGAATGCGCCTGCTGAATTCAATTTGCAGACATAGGCCTCGGTCAATCCCGCACCGGTCAGGTTGGAGATCCCTGCATCGGGATCAAAATCGGCAGTCCCTGTAAAATAGCCGGTAGCATAGATGTTGCCTGTAAGATCAACGCCGATGCTGTTGCCTTGATCAGCCCCAGATCCACCCAAACTCTTTGCAAAAACGAAGTTGCCGCTTGGATCCAATTTGAGTACAAAGGCATCCGTGCTGCCAGCAGCCGTCAAATTGCTGACCCCGACTCCCGGATCAAAGTCGGTTGTTCCGCTGTAAAATCCAGTGATATAGAGGTTGTCGGAACCATCTACAAACATGGCCTTGCCGCGATCGGTACCCGTGGATCCAACTCTCTTTGCATACAGCATATTTCCCAAAGGATCCAATTTGACGATGAACATATCATCCAATCCCGCCGAAGTCAAAGTCAGGACGCCACCATTGGGATCAAAATCACCCGCCCCTGTGAAGTTTCCTGTGACGATGGAATTGCCGGCAGCATCGACGACGACCGACAACCCGGCATCATTGGAATTGCCGCCTAGCCTTTTTGCCCAGATATAATTGCCTGCGGGACTGAGTTTGGAGACAAAAATATCGAACAGTCCTGCATTGGAGGCAAGATTTGCGGCAGGGCCACCCGGATCAAAATCGACTGTCAAGTCAAACTCACCCGTGGTAAAGATGTTGCCTGCAGCATCTGTCGTGAGCGATCGACCTACGCATTCTCCGTTAGCCGCCCCAGTGCCGAGTTGCTTCACATATACATAGGATTGGCCATGTAATTGCATTACAGAGACTTGGGCAAGGATCAAGCAAATAGCAAGGAGAAGGAGTTTCCTGAGTTGGATCATTTTTTTCATCGCATTTTCGTTGGGGAATATTGTAGTTCCAACGATTGCAGCAAATGAACATATTCTGAGATGCGTGCCCGCAGTCAAATTGAGGAATGGATTGTTTTGTTCAGGAATGGAATTGGTGCATTTTCCGGAGATACAAAAAAGAGGGCCGAGGCCCTCTTTTCAAATTCTTGATTCTTTGCCGACTAGCCCTGATATCAGATACCCGTGCGGTCTCTTCTGATCCTGCCGACGCGGGAATAGGTATAGTCAAGACCATTGCCAATCCTGCGAATGAAGGTAAACTGCATGACCACCTCGTCGCTACCGTTGCCACTTCCGATCGGAAACAATGCTGCGAGAAGGACTTGTTGGTTGCCATTGCTGTTTCCGTTGCCAGGAACTGGAGGTTCGACCACGACCCTGCCGCCTTCACCAATTGTGCCACCTGCGGATCCATTTGCAACGCGATCTCCTGCAATCACAAATGTTCCTCCAGCAAATTCTGATGCTTGATTGCCAGAAAGTTTGACGACGATCATGCCCGTGCCGTTGCCCATGTCCTCGACTTTGACTTCAGAGACGACGACATTGCCGTTTTGAGCGCTCAGGCCCAGTGTGCCCATGAGCAAGAGAACAAATAGTGTGAGGTTCTTTAGATTTCTCATAAAATTTCTTGTTGATTTTTTTAGACAAGCCAAATGTAGTTGCGACGCGCCTGAGAAACCTCATTTGTTCAGGAACGGACAGTTTTGTTCAGGAATGGACGACGCTCACCCCAGCATCGCCTGCTCAAACTCCAATTTCTTGTATTTGGAGAGCTTGGCGACCAGGCCGCCGAGCATGTTGATCGACAAATCCGTCTTGGAGTAGTTCACAATATGTGCCTTGTGGATGAGCCAGGACTTGTGCACACGCAGGAATTCGGGATTGCCCTCGAGCATCGTCTCGTAATGCTTGAGGTTTTTGCTCACGATGTATTTTTTGTCGGTGGTGTGGATGAGACAATAGGATTCTTGCGCCTCGATGGCCACAATGGATTCGATCGGAATGACTTGCTGATAGCCCTTTTCCGATACCATCAGATTCTTGATTTCCTTGGTTTGCAGGGTATTGCTCAGGAATTGGAGGCGCTCGGCCTGCATCTTGAGATCGACTTGGTTTTTGGCACGCCCGACGGCGAGCTTGAGCCGTTCGATGTCCACGGGCTTGAGCAAATAATCCACGGCCGCCAATTCAAATGCTCGCACGGCATAGTTGTCGTAGGCCGTGACGAAAATGATCTCAAACTCGATCTGCTCAAAAAACTTCACAATCTCGTAGCCCGAGTATTGCGGCATCTGGATGTCGAGAAAAACCAGATCGGGCTTGTGCAGTTGGATGCTCGCGACGGCCTGGGGAATGTTGGAACACTTGTCGAGCAACTCCACATCGGGGCAAAAGCGCAACAGCAAATTGCTGAGGACATTTCGCGCGCTCTCCTCATCGTCTACCAATATCGCCTTGATCTTCGTCATCGCGCAAGCATTGCTGGTTTTGAACTGGGGAGAATGGACTTTTTCATCAACTGCCAAATTAATTGAGGAATGGCTCAAAACCTACGCTTGGTGGGGATGTGCAAAGTGACCCGCGTGCCGCTGGCCACGCCATTTTCCATCAGATCCGCGTATTCAAAGCCCAATTGCCCTTCAAAATGCTCGTTGAGGATCGCAAAACGTTTGCGAATGGCCGCACTCGCAAAGGACTCCTGCGCCGCCATCTGCCGCGCTTTGATTTCCCGCGCCTTTTCACGGCCCACACCGTTATCCTCGATCGTGCAGACCAGCGTTTCGCCCAGTTCAAAACTGATGCGCAGGCGCTTGGGACCCTCGCGGTGAATCAATCCATGGATCAGCGCATTTTCAATGAAGGGCTGGATGAGCATCGGCGGAATCTGGATGTCGTCGATGTCGTCGGTCTCGAGTGTGTATTCAAAATCATGCTTGAACCGCAGTTTTTCAAGCGAAAGGTACAGTTGCAGCAATTCGATTTCCTGCTCAAACTCAATGAAATCCTTGTCGGAATAGTTGAGCGTGCGCCGCACCAAATTGGCGAATTTGGTGATGAAGGTATAGGAATTGTCCACGTCGCCTTGCAAGACGAGGTCCTGGATGGAATTGAGGGCATTGAAGATGAAGTGCGGATTCATCTGCGATTGGATCGCCGTGAGGCGCGAGAGGTTGAGCTCGTTGAGCATGCGCGCCTTGCGCCGCTGCACCCGCAGTTGCCGGGCGTAGAGCATTGTCACCGCCCCCAACACAGCGAAGCTGATGAGCACAATGAACCACCATCGTGAATACAATGGCGCCGAAATCGAAAAGGAATAGGAGACCGCCGCACTCATTTTCCCTTGATTGTCGGCTTTCGCAACGAATTTGTAATCCCCTGGCGCCAAGGCATTGTAGGTCATCACATGGTCCATGTAGGGCGCGGTCGTCCATTGTTCCTCATAGCCTTGCAGTTGGTAATGGTAGACGATGTTTTCCCGATAGCGCAGGGACGGTGTCGCGACTTGGAATCGAAATTTGCGCTGCGTATGGTCAAAATTGCCAGGGAGGCCGATTTGCGTGAGTGGCTCGTCATTCACCGCGACGCCCATGAGCCCGATGGTGGGGGAGGGAACCGTTTGCTGAAGCGCCTTTAGCCGAAGGCCCTGGACACCACGTGCATGCGCGAGCCACAGACGGTCGCCGTCGAGCGCAAAATCGTAGATTTTGTTGGTGCCGAATCCATTTGCTTTGTTCAACCGCGTGAAGCCCTTGCCATCCACTTGCACCACAATCATGCCCGCAGAAGTGGTCGCAAACAATTCCTGTTGGTGCAGCAGCAGCTTGGAGAATTCCAGTTTTTTTCCCGCAAGAACGGGTTGGAAGCGGCCGATGGGCAAACCTTTGCGCAGGAGCAACAGGCCCTGATTTTTGGTGGCGATGTACAAGACCCCGGCGCCAAAACAAAGGTCGTTGGCGAAGATTCGTTCGTTTTGAAATTGGAGGTCCCGTGCGCTGCCATCGCTCGCGAGCACCTTCATGCCCTCGGCAGTGGCGACGTAGAGCGCCCCATCGATCGTGTCACGTGCGATGGCATAGCAGCGCGCTTCGAGTTTCGGGATCGCAGATTGCACGAAGCCTGCATTGCCATCCCAGGTGACTTTGTCGAGACCCGTATTGAGGGCGAGGTAGATCGTATTGCGGTCTGCGGCGATCGCATCTTTGAGCGAGCCCGAGCCGATCACATGGATTTTGCCGGATTCCTTGTCAAACGCTTTCAGATTGCCATCGTCAAACACAACCAATGGATGCCCAGGCCACGAGAAAATCGCCACCAGCGGCTTGGTTCCAGCGTTGCTGAGCATGGAGATTTTCTCGCCTTTCGCTGCGAGCAGTTGCCCGGTGGCGGTTCCCATCAGGATCCCCTGATCGGCGTCGTGGCGCAGTCCGGTGACCGATTGGGCGCCAGGAATCGGTAGCGCGTCGGGAATTTCCAGGTCGGGAATCACGACCACGCCATGGTTGAATGTACTGAGGAGCAAGTTGCCCTCCTTGTCCTGAAACACCTTGGAAATCAGAAGCTGCGGAAACCAAACTGCACACGAATCCTGCGCGTCAAGATCCTGCAGGAGCCTCACGCCAGCGATGGGACTCGCGATCCACAATTGGTCGCGCACATTGTAGAAGCGAAGGAATTCATTGGGTTTCAAGAAGGAGTGGGCGGCGATGGGAGATAGGCGGTAATGCTGCTCATCAAAGGCATACAGCGCCTTGCTGCCTACATTGATGGCATACGCGCTGCCCTGTATGCGAAAGAAGCGCAGCACCCCGATGCCATTGGTGAGGCCCTGCATTGGCACAACCTGAAAACCATTCGCAGAGACCTCAAACAATGAATCGCGGCTGCTCAGGTGACAGATGATGGTGCCCTGCCCAGTGAGGAAAGGAGCGCCGACATAATTGGGGCGCGGTTTCGAGCGTAGCCTTACCTGGCCTGTCGCATCGAAAATGAGCCCTTTTTTGGCGATGACGAGCAATCGATCCTCGGGCGTAATCGAGAGGTGTATGTCGGAGGTGCGTTCATCCGGCTCAAGTTCGTAGAGGACCGTGCACACGCCATTTTCGATCTTGAGGATTTGATGGTTCAGGTTATGGCAAAAGATGACACCCCGCGCATTGATCACAAACCCAAAGGCCGAGAGGCCGATCATCTCCGCGCAGTCGATGCGCTCAAAACTGTAGCCGTCGTGCTTGTAGATGCCCTCATCCGTCGCAAACCAATAGTTGGATTGCTGGTCCTGGATCATGTCATAGATCTGCACGCCCTCAAATTGCTCCTCGCCGAGCAAGAAATAGGCGGGTTGCTGGGCGTGGAGCGGTAGGGTGATGGACAGCGTCATCGCCATGAAAGCCACAATCCAATATGGAATCCGCCGCCGCTGCATCATCACGTTGGCTGGGGATTGAAGGAGGATGGATGCTGCAAACGGATCATTTTAGTGGTCACGTCAATCAATTTCTGCAGGCAGATGCGCTTTTTGTGAGCGGACCAGACAGCGGCGCGGGTGTCGATTGCCTTGTGGGCCCGAGACCACGCGTGGGCTTATGCCATCGCCGCCTCCGCGACGATCTGCTGCAAGTAGTCCTCTATCTTCTTCACATCGGTGAGCTTCGTCGCCAAGTTGGGGCGCTCGGGTTCCACTTCCTTGTTGGCGAGCAGGTCGGCGAGCTTGAGCGTGTCGAGTCGGTCGATGTTGCCGACGAGGTCGAAGCCCGGCACGCTGTTGCGGTGAAAGAAGCTGGCGACGAGCAGTTTCTCGGTCTCCGGCGCGGCCTGCATGAGCAGGCGGTTCAGGAATGTCTGGACCTTGGTGCGGGCATTGCCCTCGCCGCGGTCCACATGTTCGATCTTGGCCTCCTTCAAAAATTCCTTCAGCTTCTCCGAAATCCGCTCGCCCACGACAAGGCTTTGATCCTTGCGCGCGTCGCGCAGCACGTGCACGAGCACCATCCCGTCCTTGGCCCCGTCGCTGCGACCGACCAAGAGGCTGGTGAAGGCCAATCCCGAACCTGCCTTGCCACAGGAAATTTGCAGCGCCTCGTCCAGCAGGGCGAGGGGGCTGTCGATGGCCTGCATCAGGCTGTCGCTCCAGAGGTGACGCAGCGCATTCGGGCCGATCTTGGGCAATGCCAGGGCCGTGAGGAAATGTTCCTGCCCCAGGAAATCAGCCTCCCTGAGCCGGATGCCGCGACCCGAGGGCATGGTCGTGCTGTCGAGCAAGGCCATGGGCACAAACATGTTTTCCACGCTCGTGAGTGGCGCATAGTTTTGGGCCAGCAGGTAGCAAAGTCTGGAATCGTTGCTTACCGGCAAGGACACCTTGGAGGCCCGGTCGATGCCCTTGGCCACTTGGTCCAGGGTCATCAGGTGGTTGTTGTCCTTGCTGAGCGGGGTATTGGGGAAATGCGCTCGCAATTGCTCGCAGAGGATTTCCTGGATCTTGAGGTTGCTGTTGCTGCCCTTGGGCGCGCCGTTCAGCAAATCCTCGAGGTAGACCGCATCCGTCTTCAT
>JANMIM010000171.1:0-2092 GCA_031375795.1 Bacteroidota bacterium | reverse complement strand
TGCCATGGCCAAGGCGGCTGCCATGAATGGCTGGCTCAACTACGAGGCCGTGATGCACGAAATGCTCCTGAGCATTCGCCGCGCCGGGGCCGACATCGTCATCACATATTTTGCCAAACAATACGCCCAACTCCTGAAAACCAATTCCCTATGAAACGCATCGTCTCCCCATCGGTCTTGAGTGCCGACTTTGCCAACCTCGAGCGCGACATCAAGATGCTCAACGCCAGCGAATGTGATTGGATCCACTGCGACATCATGGATGGCGTCTTTGTGCCCAACATCTCATTTGGCTTGCCGGTCTTGTCTGCCATCAAGCGCCACGCCACCAAGCCGCTCGACGTGCACCTCATGATCGCCGACCCAGGCAAATATGTGAAGGAATTCAAGGATGCCGGGGCAGACATGCTCACGGTGCATTTCGAGGGCGCGATACACCTGCACCGCCTGCTCGGTCAGATCAGGGATGCAGGCATGGGCGTGGGATTGGCACTCAATCCCGGCACATCCATCGAACTGATCCATGATGTGATCGACCTCGTGGACTTGGTCTTGATCATGTCTGTGAACCCAGGATTTGGCGGGCAGCAATTCATTGAAAACACATATTCCAAGATCATCCACCTGTCACAGACGCGCCGCGAATGCAATGGCCGCTTCCTGATCGAGGTCGACGGCGGCGTGAATGCATCCAATACAGCCCGGCTGTTTGAGGCCGGCGCCGATGCCTTGGTGGCTGGAAACTACGTTTTTGGCTCCAGCGACCCGACGGCGACCATCGCCGGCATGAAGACGATCGGGATGGATCGTTTTGCCTGAACTGGGTGCAAAGGTTTTTGCCTCTAGTCGCTTGAGACATTTTGTTATCTTTGAATCCATGCACAGGCATCTCTGGTTTTATTTATTGCTTTGTTTTTGCTGTGGGCTACCGTTTTTGGGAATGGGGCAGACCTCGACCTTGCGCGGCACGGTCAAGGACATGCATGGCAACCGCGTGGACAGCGTGAAGGTGGAGCCTAGGGGATCGGGGAAGGTTGTATTCACCGACTCGCTGGGCAAATTTGAGATGCAGTTGCCATCGGGAAAATACACCGTCGATTTCAGCCACCCGATCTTCAAGCAGGCCACCGAGGTCATCACATTGTCCCCGTCGGCGACGCTGCTGCTGCCCGTGAACATCGGGGATCGTTACTCGATCAAGGATGTGGTCATCCGCAACGACCATGACCCCACCGGCGTGGAGGATCCTGACAATGTAGGAAACATGGCATTGCCCATCGATCCCAAGCAGATCACGACGATACCCGGGTTCAAGAGCGACATTTCCAGCCGCCTCATGACGCTCGCAGTGGGGGTGACCTCCAACAATGAGCTGAGCTCGCAGTACCGTGTGCGGGGCGGCAACTTTGACGAGAACCTCGTCTATGTGAACGACATCGAAGTGTATCGCCCACTGCTGATCCGCACGGGGCAGCAGGAGGGATTGGGCTTCGTGAACCCCAACCTCGCCAGCGAGGTCGGCTTCAGCTCGGGCGGATTCCAAGCCAAGTATGCCGACAAGCTCTCGTCGGTGCTCGATGTCACCTATACCGACCCCACAGCCCTGCACGGCTCCGCCGAGTTGGGCATCCTGAACCAGAATTTCAACATCGAGGGGAGTTCGCAAAAAACGAATTTGAACAAGGAAGATGGCACGGAGGTGGTCGGCGGCAGATTCACCTACCTCGCAGGTTTTCGCAGGTTTTCACCGAGTTATGTACTCAACAGCCTGGATGTCAAGGGCGAATACAAGCCACGGTTCATGGACATCCAAGGCATGTTTACCTACGCCCCGCGCCACGAGTTGCGCACGATGAAGATCCGCGAGCGCAAGGATGGCAGCCAAGACACGATGTACCTGAACAAGGAGCGGCTCAAATTTTCCTTGTTCTACAATTTTGCCGACAACCAATACATCTTCACGCCGGTGTCGCGGGAGACCTCATTTGGCACCGTGCAAAACGTCTTGCGCCTGAGCGTCGCGTTTCAGGGCCAAGACATATCGGCTTACACCACGGGCTTGGGAGCCTTCATGGTCGAGCATCGTCCCAAC
>JANMIM010000151.1:0-6582 GCA_031375795.1 Bacteroidota bacterium | reverse complement strand
CCCATGACCTTCCAAGTGAACAGTCAGTTCTGGACCGAAATGCAATTGTCTACGATCACCGACCACCAGGTCATCATCACTGCCCGACAATTGAGCACGGGCATTACGGGAAAGGCGATGGCGATCTTGACGATTTGAGTGGGTTTGGATGGGGGGAATGGATGCTCGGATACGCGGTCGAATGTCGTTTTTTTCGAATGGATGGTTGTCGGCCATTTCAAATTTGGATTGGCGGATTGAATGATTCGGGTGTGTGACAAACGTGTTCGTCCACGGTAATTTGGGGGAGCGTGAAACCGTTTGAAGGTTGGCAAATCGACAATCACGGTTGGGCGGGGACAATGAGTTTGAGCGTCCTGCGCCCCCGATCCTCGTTCGGGACACGCGGAGGCGTGGTGTCGATGTCCGCCACGGCGGCCGGGAGGCCACGGGCTCCCAAGCGGGCTCCCCTAAATCTTATTCCCCTCGATGGCTGCCTTGATCAGCTCGGCCCTGCTCTGCCCTACGACGGCGGCCAGCTCCTCGACGGTTGCTTCCTTGACCTTTTTCACGGAACGGAAATGCATCAGCAACTTGTCGGCGCTGCCCTTGCCAATGCCCGGCAGGTCGGTGAGGTGCGTCACAAAGGTGCCTTTGCTCCGCAGGTCGCGGTGAAACGTGATGCCAAAGCGGTGGGCCTCGTTGCGCAATTGCTGGATGAGCTTGAGCGACGTGCTGCGCTTGTCGATGTGCAAGGGGATCGGATCGTTGAGCACATAGATCTCCTCCAGCTTCTTGGCGATGCCGATGATGGGGATCTTGCGCAGCAGGCCCAGTTCCTCCAGCGATTTGGCGGCGCTGCTGAGTTGGCCCTTGCCGCCGTCGACGATGATCAGGTCGGGAAAGGGGATGTTTTCGTCGATGCAGCGCTTGTAACGACGATGGATGATCTCCTCCATCGAGGCAAAGTCGTTGGGGCCCTCGACGGTCTTGATCTTGAAGTGGCGGTAATCCTTTTTGGAGGCCTTGCCGTCCTTGAACACGACCATGGAGGCCACGGGATACTGCCCATGGAAATTGGAATTGTCAAAGCACTCGATGTGCTTGGGCAGGCTGAGCAGGTGCAGGTCCTTCTTGAGCTGCTCCAAGATCGGCTCGGTGGGGTCTTTTTTCTTGAGGTTCTGCTTCCAGACCTTCTCCTCGAGCAGCACGCGGCAGTTCTTGAGGGAGAGGTCCACGAGCATCTTGCGGTCGCCGCGCGTGGGCACCTTCACTTGGCCCTGCCAGCCCAGCTCCTCGTCGGGGGCAAAGGGTACATTCACCAGCAACTCATTCCCCAATTCCCCCTCCAAAAACAAGCGCTCAAACACCGTGGCCATCATCTCGGTATCGGTCTCGTCGTGGCGGATGCGCACCTCCCAGCTATGCGTCGCCGTGATGGCGCCCCGCGTGACCCTGAAGTGGTTCAGGATCGCCAGGTCATTGAGCCGGTCCACGGTGAGCACGTCGATCGCGTCGATCTCCTCTGAGACGACCGTGTTGCGCAGCTTGAAGGTGCGGATCTTCTCGATCATCACCCGCAGTGCCTCGGCTTTTTCAAAGGCATACTCCGCAGCCTCGGCATACATCTCGGCCTCCAATTGCTCGATGAGTTCGCGCATGTGGCCCTTGAGGATCTTGCGGATCGCGGCGATGTTTTGACCATAGGCTTCCTCGGAATACAAGCCCTCGCAAGGCCCGCGGCAGTTGCCGATCTGGTATTCGAGGCAGACCCTGAATTTGCCCGCCTTCACATTGGCCTCGCTCAGGTTGTAGTTGCAGGTGCGGTACTTGTAGTTTTGGCGGATGAGGTCCAGGAAGGCGTGCATCGTCTTGACCGAGGTGAAGGGCCCGAAGTACTCCGCCTGCACCTCGCTGCGGTCGCGTGTGCTGAAGACCCTCGGGAAGCGCTCCCGGGTGATGCAGATATACGGATAGGTCTTCCCGTCCTTGAGGTTGATGTTGTACTTGGGCTGATGCTCCTTGATGAAGTTGTTTTCAAGGGTGAGCGCCTCAGACTCGCTGTGGGTGATGGTGTACTGGATGTCGGCGATCTGGGCCACCATCGTCGAGATGCGGTAGCTGTGGTTGCGGCCGGCATTGAAGTAGCTGCGCACGCGCTTGGCGAGGTTCTTGGCCTTGCCGATGTAGAGCAGCGCCCCGTTTTTGTTGAAGTAGCGGTAGACCCCCGGCGTGTCGGGCACCAGCCTCAATTGCTCCCTGACTTTCTCGGAGTGGGACTCAGTAGTCGCCATCGGGATTCATGATGGAATTGGAAAGGCTGTCGGTGCGGAAGTCCTTTTTCAGGTAGTCATACTTGGAGCAGTCGAGCTCCACGTCAAAGCCTGCGGGCACGGGAAAGCGGTCCCTGGGCAGGTTGATGGTGGAGTCGGCATAGACCTTTTGCATAAACAGGCCAAAGATGGGCAGGGCCATGCTCGCGCCCTGGCCATAGAGCAGCGACCTGAAGCGCATCGTGCGCTCAGAGCAGCCCACCCAGGTGCCGCCGACCAGGTAGGGCGTCACGCCCACAAACCACCCGTCGGATTGCTTTTGCGTGGTGCCCGTCTTGCCGCCAATCTCCATGTTGAGCTTGTAGCGGGAGCGCAGGCGCCCTGCGGTGCCGCCTGCCTCGTTCACGACGCCCTTGAGCATGTCGATCATCATGTAGGCGGTGTTTTCCGAGATGGCCTCTCGGCTTTGGGTCTGGAAGTCGGCCAGCACGTTGCCGTTGCGGTCCTCGATGCGCGTCACAAATGTGGGCTCGTTGTACACGCCCTTGTTGGCAAATGTGCAGTAGGCGCTCGTGAGCTCATACACGCTCAGGTCTGTGGTGCCAAGCGCGAGCGAGGGCACGCAGTCGAGCGGGGAGGTGATGCCCATCTTGCGCGCCCACTCGCAGACGACGTTGGGGCCGATGCGTTTCATCACGCGGGCGGTGATGAGGTTGGTGGAGGTCGCCAAGCCACGGCGCAGGGTCATGAAGCCGCCGATCTTGCCGTCGGCATTCTTGGGGGCCCAGATCATCTTGCCGATGTCGTTGTAGAAGAATACGGGTTGATTCAGCTCCTTTTCGCAGGGGGTCGATCCATTGTCAAAGGCGGCGCAGTACACAAAGGGCTTGAAGGTCGAGCCGACCTGCCGCTTGCCGGTGTACACGTGGTCATACTTGAAAAAGCGGTGGTTGATGCCGCCGACCCATGCCCGCACGTGGCCATTGGTGGGGTCGATGGCCATGAAGCCCGACTCCAGGAAGCGTGAGTAATACTTGATCGAGTCCCAGGGGCTGATGAGGGTGTCCAGGATCTTGCGGTCCCAGTTGAATAGGTCGACGACGACCGGCGTATTGAACTCCTCCATGATCTCGGCATGGTTCAGGCCGGCGGCCTTGGCCTTGAGGTAGCGGTCTGAGCGCGCCATGATGCCGGGCAGGAAGGTCGAGTCCTTGATCCAAGGCTCCTGCCCCTCGATGTGCTTGGCAAACACCTTTTGGAAATCCTTCAGGTGCTCGGTGGTGGCCTCCTCGGCATACTGCTGCATGCGCGAGTCGATCGTGGTGTAGATCTTGAGTCCGTCGCGGTAGGGATCGTGGCCGGTGGCCTTGCACCAGACCTTGAGCCACTGCCGCAGGTGCTCTGTGAAGTAGGGCGCCAGTCCCAGTTCACGGTAGTCGCTCTTGGCCTGCGTGCCGAGCGGCAGCGCCTTGACGCTGTCCAGGGACATGCCGTCGGGCATGTAGCCATTGGCCGACATGAGCTCGAGGATGGTGTTGCGGCGGTTCATGGCCGCCTCTGGATGCAGGCGGGGATTGTATTTGTCGGTGGCCTTGAGCAAGCCCACCAGCATGGCCGCCTCTTGGATCTCCAGGGACTTGGCATCCTTGCCATAGAATTCCTCGGCGCCATTTTGGATGCCGTAGGTGTTGCCGACAAAGGAGACGGTGTTGAGGTAGGCGGTGATGATCTCTTCCTTGGTGAAATTGTGCTCGAGCACCACGGCCACGACCATTTCCTTGAGCTTGCGCCAGAGGCTGCGCTCCCTGCCGATCATCTCATAGAGGTTGCGGGCGAGCTGCATGGTCACCGTGCTGCCGCCCGGGGGCTGCGGGCCTTTCATAATTTCCTGGGCGTGGCAAAAAAACGACTGGGGGTCGATGCCGGAGTGGTCGTAAAAGCGGAGGTCCTCGGTGGCGATCAAGGCGCCGAGCACATAGGGGGAGATTTCCGAGAGTTTCACGCTCACACGGTGCTCCTCGTCGTAGAGGCTGCGGATGACGACGCCATCTGCCGAATAAATCTGTGTGCTGAGCTGGGTGTGCGGGTTCTCGATCACGTCCATCGGGGGCATGTCGGTGAGTGCAATCACGACGACGGTCACCATGAGGCCCACCACGAGTGCCACAGATCCCAAGATCGCCATCCTGAATACACGAAACCACCGCTTGCGCGACTGTGCAACAGGCTGCTCAAAGACGGCTTTGACGCGTTTCGGCTCAGTGGGGCGGGTTTCTTGGGAATTGGGGATCACTGCAATACAATCGGATTTTACCGCTGCAAGTTATGAAATATCTACACGGCACAACAGCTTTTGCGGGTTTGCTTCACCTTTCACTCGTGGGCCATCGATGGTGGGTGCCTTACTGCTGGGCAGGCATCAGGACTTGTTCGTAGTAGAGGAAATAGTCTTCCATGCGCTTCTTGCCATAGGCGGTGCGAAAATTGTTGGGGCTGATGAAGACGCCTTTTTCCGACGGCAGCGTGAAGAAATCAGAGAGCACGTCGTCCTTGCGCACGGCATCGAGGTAGGCTAGCGCATCTTTCTCAGACTCAAACTGGCTGATGTAGGGCAGGTGAAACTCATTTTGGTAGAGAAACACGCTCACATTCAACCGTTTTTCATTGAAATAGCGGCTGTCAAACTCATTGATCTTTTGTTGCAAGTCGGTCGTCGTGACCTTCTCGCGCTTGATCAGCAGCACGACATAGACCTTCTCATGCGGCTTTCGCTCGGCCTCGAAGCCCTGGAATTTGGGATTGTTGTTGTTGCCTGTGTTGGCACCTTTGGGGCCGGGTGCACCATTGTCGGTCGGGCCGCCGCTGAGCAGGGCCAGTGTGCGGTTCACCTCGGGAATGATGTCGGCATCGGGATAGTTGGTGCGGGTAAATGTGTAGATCGAGATCAAGGAATCCTTGGCCCCGATGCTGCCAAAGCTCTTGCCCCTGATCATGTACACCTCTGCAAGGCCCTGGTCCTCGGGAAATTGACTGATGATGAAATCGCTGAACTCGATGCAGGTCCCCCATTCCTTTCGTTGGTAGGTTTCCAGCAGGGCCTTGTAGGCGCCCGCGAAGTTTTCCATCGACTCCTTGCTTTGGTCTTCAAAGGTCTCGTTGTTGCAATACTTGCAATAGCGGCTCGTGGGCGCATCGGCGCAGATCTTGCGCTTCTGCTCATTGGCTTCGTCGGTCTTGTCGGCTTCTTTGAAGATGGAAAAGAGCGCGTAGCGCGATTTCATCGTGTATTCAGAGTCGTCAAATCGGCTGATGAGGCGACTGTACACCACGATCGCGGAGTCCAGGATTTTGAGTTTGTTGTGGTACACCTGTGCGAGGCCATACATGGCCTCGACGACCTTTTGGTTGGCCACGGCCTTGTCGTCGTCGCTGCGGGGCACGTTTTTGATCATGCGCGCCTTCTGGGCACTGCCATATTTCTTGATTTCCTCCTCAGACACCGCCACCAACGCGACTTCTTCCTCGTTGGAGCCCTCCAGTGTCGTCTTGTTCTTGCGGCGCCAGTTGTCCTCGTTTTTGCGCGTGCCCCAGGTCTGCTCAAATTTGATCTTGCCGCTGTTGACCTGATCGGGGGAATCAAAGTAGAAATCAGAGCCCCTGGCTTGCGGCTTTTCCCCAAACTGGTTCACGAGGTTGGGATCGTTGAGCTTGTTGAGTTCCTCCAACTGCGACTGCTCATCCTTTTCCTTGCGTTTGGCTTCGTCGGCGAGGTACTTGTCGACATAGGCCTCCAAGTCCTTGTAGCTCAGCTTGGAGAGCACCAAGAGGCTGTCTTCGAGCTGTATCGTCTTGATGAAGCCCACATACTCACGCAAGGTGGCGCTGATCGTGGAGATTTCACGGTACTCGGGGGCATCTTTGTTGATCGAGGACGACGCGCTGTCAAAGTAGGCCTGCGCG
Organism: Bacteroidota bacterium; assembly: GCA_031375795.1. Classification (GTDB taxonomy): domain Bacteria; phylum Bacteroidota; class Bacteroidia; order J057; family JADKCL01; genus JADKCL01. Next base: position 370 of record JANMIM010000151.1, on the reverse strand, counting down.
TGCGTGAAGTCCTTCATGTCATAAAAATAGATCTGCCCCACCTTATAATAGGAGAGCGCTTTTTGCCGCTGGTTGTTGGTGTTGGCGGCGATGGACTTCTTGAGGTAATCGATGGCACTCTTCAGATTCTTGACCTTGAGGTCGAGCATGGCCATTTCATAGTAGATGCGGTCCTTGTAGTCGATGTTTTTCTCATCGCGCAGCATCTTCTTGAGCAGGCGCATGAGCTTGGTGGCGTCTGCGATGCCTTCCTTGTCGGCGATGAGCAGCTTGGCCATGTTGAGCTTGGCATTGAAGATCAGCTCGTAGTCGGTATTGATCTTGGTCACCGCCTCAAAGTTGTCATAGGCCTTGGTGAGCTGGTCCTGGG
>JANMIM010000149.1:0-3142 GCA_031375795.1 Bacteroidota bacterium | reverse complement strand
CCAGCATCAGGAAAATCACGCCCCAAAACCCAAAAAAGTGCATCGGGCGCTTCATGTACTTGCTCATGAACGTGATCGTGAGCAGGTCCAGGAAGCCGTTGAGGAAGCGGTTGATGCCAAATTTGGTGACGCCATATTTGCGGGCGATGTGCTCGACGGGTAATTCGCCGATCTTGCGAAAACCTGCGGCTTTGGCGATCACGGGGATGTAGCGGTGCATTTCGCCGTAGACCTCGATGCTTTTGACAACCTGCCGACGGTAGGCCTTGAAGCCGCAATTCATGTCGTGCAGCGTCACGCCATTGACCCAGCGGTTGACGGCATTGTACAGTTTTGTGGGGATCGTCTTGGTGATCGGGTCTTTGCGTTTCTGCTTCCAACCTGAGACGAGGTCATACCCCCCCTCTTTGATCATCTTGAAAAACTCAGGGATATGCTGCGGCCGGTCCTGCAAGTCGGCATCCATCGTGATGACGACATCGCCCTTGGCTTTCTGGAAACCGACATGCAATGCGGCGGACTTCCCATAATTCCGTTGAAATGAAAGGCCCTTGACCCGCGGGTTCTTGGCGTGCAACTCGTTCATCACCTCCCATGAGCGGTCGGTACTGCCATCATTGACCATGATGATCTCATAGTCATAACCATTCGCCTCCATCACAGCCCTGATCTCTGCCTCGAGTTCAGGGAGTGATTCGTCTTCGTTGTAGAGCGGTACGATGACCGAGATGTCCATACGACAAAGGTAATTAATGTCTGAATCAGAATTTTCCGAATTTGCAGAATTTCCAGAACAGCCATTTGTGGTTTGGCATTGACTATTGTTGAGGCATCGATCGACCTTGGCCAAATTTGAACCAAATTGCCTGTTGCATTAGGGATACTTCGGATTAAAAAGCAGTTTGTAGGTCAAGCTCTTGCTGCCAAAATTGATCAGTAACCCTCGCGGGTAATCATAAACCACGACATAATTCTTTGCTTGCGCCAGATGGACATCGTTTAGTTCTACTACTGCCTTGATTTCAAGGGCCAATTTCTCCTCGATGACAAAATCGGCCCGCCGCTCCCCTACTTCAATCCCGTCGTAATAAACCGGGTGAGAAAGCTCTCGGATAAACGGGATACGCTTTCGTTCCAACTCGATCGCGAGGCTTCGTTGGTAGATTATTTCCTGAAATCCCGGCCCCAATTTGTTGTGCACCGCCATGGCACAACCAATGACCGAATATGTAAGTGGATCACGCTCCATAAAGCTTGCCTCAATTTTGTCGTTAAAAAGAATCTTTGTTCAACAAAACTAAGCAACAATTCCGCAAAAAGCAAGCATTATGCAAAAAATATCTGCTTTCAAGGATCAAAGAGATTACACAACCAATTCGTGTAGCACAAAAAGGCAATTCCCAGAATCACAGTGCAAGACAGCACAATGATTCTGGGAATTCCGAAAATTCTGCAAATTCTGGTTCAAAAAGCTAAAACCCCAAACTCAGTCCTACGATTGAGTTGCTTATTTTCCTTGGTATCATTCGGCGCCACGGGCATCTTCTCGCCGTAGCCTTTGGCTACGAGGCGGTTCTCGGCGATGCCGGCGTCGAGGAGGTAGTCCACGACCGATTGGCTGCGGGCTTGGCTGAGCTTCTCGTTGTAGACATCGCTGCCGTCGCTGTCGGTGTGGCCGCCGATCTCGACCACGAGCGTCGGATTTTGCTCCATGATGCGCACGAGGCGATCGAGCTCGGCAACAGACTCTGGACGCAAGGTGGCCTTGGCGACGTCGTAGAAGATGTTTTTGAGCACGATCTTCATGCCGACCTCAAACTTCACGAGCTCGATGTCTTGCGTCACGCCGTTGGCGACGTCGGCCTCGGTCACTTTCACGCCCTCGACGATGTTGTACATGTAGCCCTTTTTGTTGCCGGCCAGGTTATAGGTGCCAAACGGCACGTCGCAGGCCTCATAATAGCCCTGCGCATTCGAAGTCACCTTTTTCACGGTATTTCCGTCGATGTCCATCACCTTGACCTCGGCGTCGGCGAGCTTGGTGCCGGTGCCTTTCTCGAGCACGTAACCCTTGATGCAAGCCGTCGTTTTGGGCTTCACCTTGCCCAATTCAAAGTTCATTTCCTTGCCCGCAGGGTAGTCATTTGGGTAGAGCGAGACCAATGCCGTCTTGGAATTGTAGCCCTCGATGCCGGCGGTGAGCTCGTAGTTGGTGCCAAAAGGCAGCGTCGTGCGGTATTTGCCGTCGGCATCACAGGTGAGCTTGGTCACCGTGGCGCCATTCTTGTCCTTGATCTCGACCGTGGCACCTGCGAGTGGCAGCTGCGTCTCGATGTCGGTCACACGCCCATACACGTCCGTGGCCTTGATTTTCTCCAAAATGGCGTCTTTTTTCAAGCCCTCCTTGCCCAGCGACTCTGGCAAATCAAACTTCTCGTCATATTTCGGATAACCCTTGACCTTGGCCACCAAGTGATAGCCGCTGCCAAAGGGGATCTCGCAAAACTTGTATTTGCCGTCGGCGGTCGTCTTCATGCTTTTGATGCTGAATCCGTCCTCGCCCACGATGGCGACGATGGCCATCAAGGGGTCGCCGGAATCCTTGTCACGCACGGTGCCATACACGCAAGTGGTCGTCGCGATGCCCTCGGGATCGATCGAGGCATTGCGGTGCACGTTCATCTTGTTGTCCTTGATGGATGAAGTGGCGATGTCCAAGTCACCGTCGCCATCGAGGTCGGCAGCGCAAATGGCAGAGTTCCAGTTCCCAGACGGGATCTTGTTCTTTTCACCAAAGACGCCCTTGCCATCGTTCTCATACCACCGCAACGACGAGTCATAATAGGACGCTCCCACCACGTCGACATCGCCGTCGCCGTCAATGTCCGCCACGGTCACAATCCGACTGCCGAGCGAACTCCAGGTAATTTGCTTCTTGAACGAAAAAATGGGGAGTCCCGTAATGGGGTCGTTGCCTTCGTTGCGGTACCACGAGACGGCATTGTCGTTGCTGCTGGCGCTCACCAAATCCAAACGTCCGTCGCCGTCGAAATCCGCCGCCACGGCACACCGGGCGCCCATGGCTTGATTGGTCACTTCCACGCGATGGTCCACGTCAAACAAGTCGTTGGTGGCGTTGTTG
>JANMIM010000041.1:0-6080 GCA_031375795.1 Bacteroidota bacterium | reverse complement strand
CTCCTTGCTGATGCTCATCGCGATCATCTGGGTCGGTTTTGAGGCAGCTCCGATCGCCAACACGCTCTATCCGCAGGCGGCAAGCATCATCTTCTCCACCGACTACCATGCCATCCTGAACACCGACATACCGCTCGGTGCGCAGACATGGCTGTTTGCAGCCTTTGCATTGGCCTTTGCCATCAAGGTTCCACTCTTCCCTTTGCACACATGGTTGCCCGATGCGCACACGCAGGCCCCGACGGCGGGTTCGGTGATCTTGGCAGGCGTGTTGCTGAAAATGGGTACCTACGGCCTGATTCGCTTTTGCTTGCCATTCTTCCCTGAGGCATCGGTGGAGTTTGCGCCGCTCATGTGTTTCGTGTCGGTGGTCGGCATCATCTATGGCGGCATGGCAGCCATGGTGCAAGACGACGTGAAGCGATTGGTGGCTTATTCATCGGTGTCGCACATGGGATTCATCGTGCTGGGGATTTTCTCTTTCACACCCGAGGCCCTCAATGGCGCTGTGATCCAAATGGTGAACCATGGTATCACGACCGGCGCTTTGTTCCTCATGGTCGGCATGATCTATGACCGCCGCCACACCCGCATGATCGCCGACTTCCAAGGCCTCGCCAAGCAGGTGCCCATATTCACGCTGTTTTTTATGATCACGGTGCTGGCTTCGGTCGGTCTGCCTGGCTTGAATGGCTTTGTGGGTGAATTCCTGATCCTGATGGGTTCATTCTCCTCGACGGCCGTAGCGGGTTACTGGGCAGTGATCGCCGCCTCGGGCGTGATCGTCGCCGCGGTGTACCTGTTGTGGATGTTCCGCCGCGTGATGTTTGGGGCATTGGACAAGGAAGAAAACAAGAAAGTGACCGACCTCACCCGCAATGAGATCCTCGTGATGGTGCCATTGGTGCTGCTCATGTTCTGGCTCGGCTTCAACTCCGGACCCTTCTTGAAGCAGATCGACGCGAGCTCGGTGCGCATCTTGGACAATATCCCAGGTGCCGTGCACGGCACGCACAGCCAAGCCCCTGTGAAGGTGGCTCCCGAGGCCGCTCCGATGGCCTATTACCAGCACTGATCCAATTTTGCCCGCAGGGCAATGTAGATAACAAAATCGCCCCAGCCATCGGTCGGGGCGGTTTTGTTTTTTGGGGAATGTGATGGGATTTCGCATATTCGGTGGGAAAGGCATAAAGGAAGACCATGCGAAAGATTGTGTTTCTCATCACGGTGCTCAGTTTCAGGTTATGCCTTTCAGCGCAGGTTGATAGCGTGGCGGGCTTGAAGGAGGCCTTCACGACCTACATGCAACAACGCATGGCCCCGGAGAAGTTTCGCCTCGACAAACTGGATAGGCTGGACGTGTTTCGTGGGGATCTCGACGACGACGGGGTGGAGGATGTAGCCATCCAATGGCGACAAGGCCAGGAACAGCAGATTGTCACCTTCGGCAAAAAGGATGATGGCTACGAGTTCAGCGCAGAGGCCAACTGTATCTGGATCAGGCAAAAACGCTTGGTTTTTGGGCTGCAGGAAATTCAAGAGGGCTGGTTGTTGGGATTTGTGCAAACAGAGGAGGAGTATGCGCTGATGCCAGGTAAATTGCTTGGCCGTCAATACCTCGCAAAGATCGTCAATGGAGAGATCTTAGGGATGGGCGCTGCAAGTTTGATGTCTGAGATATCAAACAGCAGGGACTTGCCAGATGTCCGCGAACTGCTCATCCTGAGTTGGCCGATCCATCATTTGGGCGGGAGCAGCATCTTGTGGGATGTGAGGATCCTGTGGGCAAAGCCATCCGAAATGGTTTGGGATCAGAAGCATCGATTTGTTCAAATCCATGACTCGCTAGGCTCCGAGATGGAGATGCCGACCACCTTGACTGCCAAATTCTACCCTGCAAAACATGGCCGCCTGCTGCTCGTCCTCACTTGGCAGGAGGACACCAATGCCGAATGGGATTCACAAGATCACTGGGCAGCGTTCTGGGACCGAGGGAAATGGATTCCAGCAACTGACTCCGTCTTCCCGCCACTCGATGGGCGCCTATTCTTCGATCCCATTCCCGATGACCCCAACCTCCTTCAAGAAGGCTGGCGGGTCGCGTTGAATATCCAGCAGGCGACAGACGAGATCATCGCCGCCCCGGCAAACAAGCTGGAAATTATCCAAGGAGCCTACCCCGAACTGGTCGCCAAGATGAAGGCCCCACAGGTCGGTTTTGTATGGAATGGAAAGACCGAGAAGTTTGAGCTCAAGCCAGTCGCGCAATAGCCTCAGGCCCGCTTCAGCTCAATCACCGTCACTTCCGGCCAGATTCCGATCCGCCCAGGAAAGCCTAGGAAGCCAAAGCCACGGTTCACATACAGGTGTTGGTTGCCCTCGGAGTAGAGGCCGCCCCACTGCTTGTAGCGCAAGGAGGCGAGGCTGAATTTGATGCCCGGTATCTCCACGCCGCATTGCGCGCCATGCGTGTGCCCGCTCAGTTGCAGATGCACATGCTTGCGGTGGCACTTCACCTGCTCATCCCAGTGCGAGGGGTCGTGTGACATGAGTACCGTGAAGTCGCCGTCGTCCACGCCCTCATAGGTCATGTCGAGGTCGCCGTACTGTGGGAAGGGTGGCAAGCCCCAGTTCTCCACGCCGGCCAACACGATGTTTTGGCCGTCTTTCTCGATGCGCACATGCTGGTTGTGCAGCATCTGAAATCCCATGCGGGCATTTTGGTTGCGCACCGCCATGTGGTTGGCATGCTCGTCTGCCTTGCTTTCCCAGCGGTAGTAGTGGCCATAATCGTGGTTCCCAAGCACTGAAAATTTTCCCAGCGGCGCACTCAGCTTGGCAAACATCTCAATGTACGGCTCGGCCTCGGTCGCCAAATTGTTGACCAAGTCTCCCGTGAACAAGATCAGGTCGGGCTTCTGCTCCATGATCAAATCCAAGCCAGCCTGCACGCCCGACATGCTGTCAAAGCTGCCCGCGTGAATGTCTGAAATCTGGACGATCTTCATGCCGTCAAATGCCTCTGGCAGGTCGCTGAACCGCAAGGTCTCGCGGTGTACCGTGAAGTCATATTTGCCCTTGAGGATGCCATAGACCGCGCCGGCAAATGGGATGGCTGCCACGATGAGGCCCAGCTGACCGACAAACTTCCGGCGACTGGGCATCGTCACTTCTTCGGGCGCACGCTGGGCCAGCGAGACACCCTTGTGCACCCCCCATTGCAAAAGGCGTGCGATGTCATCCACCAAGAAAAAGGCTGCCAAAATGATCTTGGTGACGATGAACACAAAGCCGATGCCCATCAGGAAATTGAGCCAGAAGTTGGAGCGGGGCAGGCCTCCTGCAAATGCGACCATCATCGTGGCGATGGCGGCCGCCGATGTCGCCAGCGATACAAAATAGGCGATGCGCGACACCCTCATGCCGAGGCCTGTGCGAAAAGTGCCCTTGAGGGCATAAAAAACGTAAAGTTCGATCGCCGAGATGATCGCGATGAGGATACCGAAGAAGACGAGCCTTTGCATTTATTTTTTGGGGATGCGATTGGGATGCAGGATAAGACCATTTATGAGGCACATTGTTTGACGGTTCCGAAAATCTTGCCGCCAGAAGACAAAAACCACCCTCGGGAAAGGGTGGTTTTGCCTTAAAAATTGGGATGATGGCCCTCGGATTCGTCCTCTCCAAGGTCGCCAACATTTCTAAAATGGGACAAGAAAACTAATTGGTAAACTGTTATTGTCTAAAAATGTTGATTCTAAGAAATCCAAAGAACGCTCCCTTTGAAGCTGGGATCAAGAGACCTACGGATGGCCGCGGCTTTTGGATCAACCGACAAAAAAAGGACTTCCCAATCGGGGAAGCCCTTCCACAAAACAAACAAGAAATCGTGCTCAGAGCATGGCCTTGGCCGATGCTGCGAGGGGATGATCCAGGTACGGATCGTTGCCAAATGCTTTCTTGAGCAGCTCCAGGCCCGCAGCCTTGTTGCCTGCCTGCACCTCGATGAGGCCGGCGAGGCAGTTTTTGGCGGGATCCTGGCTACCGGTGCGCAATGCAGTTTTCATGTAGGATTGGGCCAAGACAGCATTGCCTTCGGCGTAGGCGATCTCTGCCATCATGGCGTTCACGTCGATGTTGAGCGGTCTTGCTGCAAGCGCCTTCTCTGCCGAGGTACGGGCGGCCTTCACATCCTTTGCCAGGCGCAGTTGCACCCCAGCCAATTCAAGGTCCACTTGGTGGCCACTCGTCTGGTCCTCCTTCATCATGACCATGATCTCGTCGACCATCTTGGTAGCCTCTGCCTCACGATGGGTCTCATGGAGCAGGTCGACTTTTTGCTCGTAAAAGGACACCTCGGGGATCAGGGCAATCGCCTTGTCCAGGTATTCCTCGGCTTGCTTCATGTTGCCTTGCTTCATGGCCACGCTGGCGAGGCCACTGTAGGCAAATGGATACTCTGCGCGCTCTTGCAGCAGGATCGTATAGTGCATCTTGGCCTCATCGAGTTGGCCGTAGTTTTCATACAATTTGGCGAGGGTGAGGCGGCACCAGGCAGATTGCTCGTAGCCAGGCATGGCGGCATCCACGGCCAGCTCCATGGCCTCTATGGCACCCTTAGGATCACCGTGGATTTCACGCAAGTAGGAGACGCGTGAGTAGGAGCGCAGGTCGGGTCGCATGCCGACCATGATGTCGCTTTGCTTCACGGCCTCCTCATAGTTGCCCAGCTCCACGTTGGCATCGATGAGCACGCCATAGATGCCTGCGTTGTGCGGGAACACCTTGCGTGCATTTTCCCCCTCGACGAGCGCCTTCTTGAATTCGTGCATCGAGAGCAGGATGGACGACTTGTAATAGGCGGCCTCAAAGCGCACTTTTTCCTTTTGGGTGGCGAGATTGGGCACAGCCTCGATCATTTGGAGGGCGGCAGGGTAATAATAGGGGTGCTCGCCGGTGATGCGGGCTTCGTTCATGAACAATTCGGCGAGGCTCAGGTAGGCCTCGGCGTCTTGCGGATCTTTTTGCAGGAGTGCCTTCTTGGCATCGTAGATGCTGGCGACGTGGGCGCGCTCATCGGGCGTGCCCAGACCTTCCTTGCGGCCCCGCAGGTATGGGATTTGGAGGTTTTTGGCTTTGGACTCCGTGTCCATTGCGAGATTGTTGGCTTGGGTGTCTGAGCAGCTGGGCAAATACAGGGCCGAGCTCACGATCGCCAAGGCGAGGACAAACAGGATGGAAAAACGCTTTTTCATATTTCTTGTTTTCTTGTGCTTTGTGCAAAAATCCTAGACTTTGGAGTTTCGCACGCAGGCGGGGTTCATGGCTTGCATTCGCCCCGACCTGCGTGCTATCCCACTCATTGACCTCTTGTCGACTACCTTGTCTTCACAATTTGGATGCTCTGCATCACTTGTGCGCTGTAATCTTGACCTGCAACCAACTTGGCGACATAGATGCCAGAAGGTGCATTGCCCGAATCCCAGGTATAGGTGTACTCACCGCTGCCTTGTGCCTTGGTGGGCATTTTGTGCACGAGCTTTCCGCTGATCGAGTAGATCTCGATGCTCAGGTCGGTCTGCGTGCTCAGACGGTAGCTGAATGTGGTGGTGGCAGCAAAGGGGTTGGGGTATGCCTTGGCAAATGCCTCTGGCATCGCCAAGCCCAAGCCTGTGGATGGACCCAACACCGTTGGCTGGTTGTAGGTGATCTCCTTGCCACTGCACTTGCCGGTGCCGCTCCAAGGCTGCTGCACGTAGGGGAAGCTGCTGCGGAACGTGGTGTCGTTGTTGTTCACGCCGGTGGTGTAGCCGAGGACGCCGCCGAGGGCTGCCGTCACAGGGTTGGGACCGCCTGCCGTATAGTCGTCGTACCACAGGCCGATCGCGGCCAGCGCCACACCAGATACTGCTTGCAACTCGATGCGTGTCACGTCATCCTCGAGGCGGCGACCGTTGGGGAAGCCGTCCATGTTGGGGATGAATTGCAGGTTGGCGCTCGTGTTGTAAGGCGCTGTCGTGAGTCCCAAGACTGCTGCCTGCACGACGCCGAGCGCGCTGAAGTTGGGGTCGTTGCGCTGG
>JANMIM010000145.1:0-4290 GCA_031375795.1 Bacteroidota bacterium | reverse complement strand
CGATGAGCGTGCCCAGCTCATTGTTGGCGTGCATGAGGCTCACGACGGCTTTGGGGCCGTTTTGCAGGGCAGATTCCAACATCTCCAAGTCGGGCAGGCCATTGCGATCCACGGGCAGCCACACGACTTTCATGCCCTTTTTCTCCATCTCCTCTGCACAGTGCGTCACGGCATGGTGCTCGATGCTCGTCGTGATCAGTTGGCCGATGCCCTCTGTCTCCATGGCGCCCTTGATGGCCAGGTTGTCGGCCTCGGTGCCGCCGCTGGTGAAAAACACTTCTGAGGGTGCGCAGCCGATCAATTCTGCTATTTCCTTGCGTGCTTTTTCGATCATTGCCCTGAGTTGCCGGCCATGAAAATGCACCGACGATGGGTTGCCCTGTGCAGCGCGCAGCACATCGACCATGAGGTCCAATACTTCGGGATCCATGGGGGTGCTGGCGGCATTGTCAAGATATATTCTGCTCATTGTCAAGAATTTGAACCTACCAATGAAACGATTTCAGCTTTGAATTGGTTCGCCAATTGGTCTGCAGCCTCCTGTGTCTTGGCTTCGGAATAGATGCGGATGATCGGCTCGGTGTTGGATTTGCGCAGGTGTACCCAAGACTCGAGGAAGTCGATCTTGAGTCCGTCGATGTTGTTGGTCTCCTCGGTCGAATACCGCTTTTCCAACTCCAGCAAGACGGCTTGCATGTCTGTCCTGGGGTCCAGATCGGCCTTTTGCTTGGACATGTAATAGTCTGGATATGTGGCACGAAGGGCTGAGCAGCTCAACTTGGACTTGACGAGGTGGGTCAGGAAGATGGCGATCCCTGCGAGCGCATCCCTGCCATAGTGCAGGTCTGGGACGATGATGCCCCCATTGCCCTCGCCGCCGATCACGGCGTCGGTGCGCTTCATGATCTCGGTGACATTCACCTCCCCGACGGCCGAGGCGTAGTGCCTGCATCCGTGGCGCTCGGCGAGGTCACGCAAGGCGCGGCTGCTGCTCAGGTTGGAGACGACGACACCTTTCTTATGTGTCAAGATGTAATCGGCTACGGCCACCAAGGTGTATTCCTCCCCAAAGAGCTCTCCCTTCTCGTCGATGAACACCAATCGGTCCACATCTGGATCGACGACGATCCCGATGTCGCAGCCGTGTGCGAGCACTGCGGCACATGTGTCGAGCAAGTTTTGCTTCAACGGCTCGGGGTTGTGCGCAAAGTGGCCTGTCGGCTCACAATTGAGCTCGACGATGTCCTCGATGCCCATGGCGCGCAGCAATTGCGGTACATAGATCCCGCCGCTGCTATTGACCCCATCGACCAAAACCCTGAGGTTGGAAACCTTCACGGCAAAGGCGTCGATGATGGGCAATGCAAGGATCATGTCGATGTGGCGCTGCCCAAAGTCAGGTTCCTCGGTCACAAAGCCGATCTCGTTGATGGTCGCGTATGTGAAGAAACCACGGCTGGCGATTTCCTGGATGTCGCCACCAGCCTTGTGGGTCACAAATTCACCCTTGCGGTTGAGCAACTTGAGCGCATTCCACTCGATGGGATTGTGGGAGGCCGTGAGCACGATGCCTCCGGCGGCCTCAAACTCCGTGATTGCAACCTCGACGGTGGGCGTCGTCGACAGCCCGAGATTGATCACCTCAAAACCCAGGCCCACCAACGTGCCGATGACGAGATGTTCCAGCATTTGCCCAGAGGGCCGGGCATCCCTGCCGACGACAACCTTGCGGGAAGACGACTTGGTCGTCATCCACATGCCAAAGGCAGACGTAAATTTCACGATGTCGATCGGAGTCAAATTCGATTCGCTTTCCCCCCCTATCGTTCCCCGTATGCCTGAAATAGATGCAATCAAAGTCATATTACCCACCCAATTATCTGGTGCAAATATGCGCATTTCAGCGCAATACCCAATGCGGGTATCCCGCAACTATGCAGTCTTAGGTGAAAATGTATCTGTTATTGTCCAATTTTCTTGATGCTGCATTCCCCCAAGCCGACCAACGGCAAGGAGATCGGCGGTTTGCGACCTTGCGGAGTTTTGGCTCAAAATGTAGTATAATTGTGACTCTGAAGGAAATTTGGAATGAAAGAGCGATTCATGGACACAAGCAATCCCCTCGACAAGGATGAGGACATTGTCTTACGCCCCCAGAAGTTTGAAGAATTCACGGGGCAGCCAAAGCTTGTGGAAAACCTTCAGATTTTTGTGAAGGCAGCCGCGATGCGGAGCGAGGCATTGGACCACGTGATCTTGCACGGCCCCCCCGGGCTCGGCAAGACGACCCTGTCCTATATCATCGCCAACGAGCTGGGAACCAGCATTCGGGCGACCTCGGGGCCGATTTTGGAGAAGCCGGGCGACCTCGCGGGCCTGCTCACCAACCTGGAGCCCAAGGATGTGCTCTTCATCGATGAAATTCACCGTCTGAGCCCTGTCGTGGAGGAATACCTGTACTCGGCGATGGAGGATTTTAAGATCGACATCATGATCGAGTCGGGCCCCAACGCCCGCAGTGTGGAGATTACGTTGAATCCATTTACCCTGGTGGGTGCCACGACGCGCACCGGCCTGCTCACCGCGCCCTTGCTGGCACGGTTTGGGATCAATTTCCGGCTGGAATACTACGATGCCCAGACGTTGGCACGCATCATTCGCCGCTCGGCACAGGTGCTCGACGTGCCGATCGAGAAGGATGCCGCCTTTGAGATCGCGAGGCGTAGCCGCGGCACGCCCCGCATCGCCAACCGCCTGCTGCGTCGCACACGGGATTTTGCAATGGTCAAGGGCGACGGCACCATCACCATGGAAATCGCGCGGGTGGCATTGCTGGCCTTGGATGTGGACGAATCTGGGCTGGACGACATGGACAACAAGATCTTGCGCGCGATCATCGAGAAATTCAAGGGCGGCCCGGTCGGCTTGAGCACCATCGCCACGGCTGTCGGCGAGGAGGCCGAGACGATTGAGGAAGTGTACGAACCCTACCTGATCATGGAGGGATTCCTCAAACGCACCTCCCGCGGACGCATGGCCACGGAGCGGGCCTTCAAACATTTCGACATCTTGCCCTCGGGCGATCAGCAGACTTTGTTTTAAAGTAGTATATTGGTGAATCCAATCAACATGGAAAACATGCATTTCAGAAAGTTCCCAGCCATCGTGTGCCTCCTCCTGTTGGCCCTGCTCAGCGCCTGCGGCGACTACGGGGAGGAGCCCTTTTTGGAAAAATCAGATCCCCGTGGCAAAATCCTGCATACGGCATTGATGGAGACTTGGAGCCCGCACCAAGTCGACTCGATGATCGCGACCCTGGGTGGCGGCGCGAGCCTGTTTCTGCGTGCAGAATATGGCGTGGCCGTGTACAAGATGGTCTACCAGACGATCGACCCCTTTGGCCGACTGGCGATCGCGAGTGGCGCGTGTGTCGTGCCGACCGGCGAAAACTTGGAGGCGATGCCCATGGTGAGCTACCAGCATGGTACCGAGTCCAAGGACATCAATGCTGCGAGTCAGCGCAATTCAGAGGTGATCATCGGCATTGTGATGGCCACCACGGGCTATCTCTGCGTCATGCCAGACTTGTTGGGTCTCGGGGACAGCCCGGGTTTGCATCCTTATATACATGCAAAATCAGAGGCGACGGCAGTGATCGACATGCTGCGGGCTTGCAGGGACTTTGCGCCCGAGGTCGGCAGGAAGTGGGACAAGCGCATCTACCTCTTTGGCTACAGCCAGGGTGGACATGCCACGATGGCAACGCACCGTGAAATCCAGAATTATTACGAGCCTGAGTTGGTGGTGACGGGCTCGGCGCCCATGGCCGGTCCCTATGACTGCTCGGGCGTGCAGGAGAAGGTGATCACGAGCTTCAACGAATACCCGACCCCTGGTTACCTGCCCTACGTGATGCTGAGCTACGACTACGTCTACGACATTGTCCCCGATCCCTACGACGTCCTCAAGCCACCGTATGACTCGATCATGCGTGTGATGTTTGACGGTCGATTCTCCATCGGAGAGATCAACGAAGTCTCCAATCCGGTGCCGCGCCTCATGGTCAAGGATTCGGTGATGGCAGCCTACGAGGCCGACCCCAACCACCCGCTCAAGCTGGCCTTGCGCAAAAACGACCTCTACGACTGGGTGCCGCGCACGCCCGTAAAGATGTTCTATTGCAGCAGCGACGACCAGGTGAGCTACGAAAACTCCATCGTAGCCTACAACCACTTCGTAGCCGCAGGCGCCACAACCGTGAGCCTATTCGAGACCGCCGACAACCTCACC
>JANMIM010001409.1:0-6573 GCA_031375795.1 Bacteroidota bacterium | reverse complement strand
CGCTTCTCGATACCCTCGAAGAGCTTGTCAAACTTGGCCATGATCGCCTGACCGATTTCCTCAAACTTCTTGGCAAACTTCTTCACCGTCTGCACAAGCCACTTGAAGCCCTTGGCGAAGAACTCCGCGATGCGCCCAAATGCCTTGCCTGCCTTGCCTAGCTTGCGGAAGATGTTGAAGAACTTGCCCACCCATTTCACGGCGTTCAGCCCCCACTTGATGGCTGTGCCGATGCCGATCGTGAAGACCGCGAGCACGACCTCCACGAGGATGTTGCCATAGAGCTTCCCGAGTTGTTCGCCGATCTTGGCGCTCGCCCCGCCCGAGAGCATGAACGTGCGCATGCCAGCCGCCGCCTGTGCGCCCATCACCTCTGCCTTCACGCGCAAGCTATCGCCTAGGCCGTTGAGGAATTCAAGCACTTTTTGGATATTCTTGGAATCCAGTAGCGCGCGCATCTTGTCGGGACCTTCCTTCTTGAAGTCCTCGACAAAGGTGTTCACGTCGGTTACGAGCATGCCCACGGTTTCTGCCATCATCGGCGCCGCAGTCTTGAGCCAAGTGACCAATTCCCCGATCATCAACCACATGTCGTAGCAGATGAACTTCACGAGCATGATGATCCCCTCGATGATCCCCCAGATATTCCCCCAGATCCCCACAAAGATATTGATCACAAAATTCCAGAGGAACTCGGTGTCTTTGAGGGTCACGATGTCGCTGATCTTTTGCATGATGGCCTTTTTCTGGGCCATTTCGGTTTCTTGGGCCTCGTACAGGAAGCCGAGCATGCCGTGCACAAAGAGCGGCCACAGCACCCCGAAGCCGAAGTCGTCGGGTGCGTTTTCAAAGACCCAGATGCCGATGTCGAAGAGCAGGTCGATCAGGTATTCCTTGGTGCTCTCGCCCAGGAAGCCCCACATGAGGCCGAGCAGGAATCCGCTGGCGATGAGGCCCACAAAGGCGACGAGCGTACCGATCTTGAGGATGCTGTCGAGCAGCATCTTGTAGAAGTATTCGGCGAGGTCGATCGCGGCGATCACCATCGTCTCCAGCCCCTTGAGCAGGCCCACGGTGAGGGTCTCCATCACAAGCAGTGCTGTGTCGACCGCCGCCGCGATGCCGTCGATGACCTTGCTGGCGAAGTCCTTGAGGTTCTGGGCCTGCTCGTTCACGAAGCTGATCGTGGCGTCCATGGCCTGGTCGATCTTGGCCTTGAACTTGTCGCGGATGCCAGGGAAGGCAAAGAAGGCGATGTCCACGAAGCCCTTGAGCACGGTGCCAAACACTTGGATGGCCTTGACCACAAACTGCCGGGCCTGCTCGATCTTGTCGACGACCCATTTTTTGACCTGCTCAAACTTTTTCTTGACCCAGTCGCGCAGGTCCTCAAAGACCTTGGTGACAAAGGCTGTGAGCTCGGCAAAAAAACTCTTGACGGCGTCGACGGCCACGTCAAACCAACTCTTTTCGGCTTCCTTTTTCTTGGCTTCCTCGCGGCGCTTGGCGACCCGCTCCTCGGCCTCGCATTGCTGCTCGGCGGCCTCGAGTTCGGCAGCCTGCACCTCGGCGCTCACCTCGGTGTCGGTCTCCTCGCAGATGTCGCCGATCTCGGTCTCCATGTCGGCGCGCTCGGCCTCGACCTGCTGGTCAAATTTGTCAACCACGTCCTGGTTCTCCTCACGCCACTGCTCCTGTATGTCGGCGATCTTGTCTTTGTTGCTGGTCTTGTAGGCGATCTGCCGCTCGGTGGTGGCCTCCTCCTCGTCGCGGATGGAGGCCATGCCCTCGTCTACATGCTTTTGGCGCTCGGTCTCGTAGTCGGCCTCGACCTTTTGGCTCTCGGCTGCGGTCTTGTCGGCCTTGGCGCGCAGCATGGTCTCGGCATCGAGGTCCAGGAATCCGCGGTGCTCGGCATAGAGCTCGTGCAGCGGGGCATTGCCGTATTCGTATTCGGTGGGTTGCGAGAGGGTGTTTTGGTGGCTGAGGAGGCCGGTCTTGAGCTGGGGGAATACCTGCTCCTGCCCGACGTTTTGCTGGGTGGCCTGCTGGCGACGCAGGGTCTCCTTTTGGGCCTCAAGCCGGGCTTGGTCGGCGTTTTGATGGGCGACCTCGGGGTCTGACTGGCCTGTGAGCGGCACCTTGGGGGCCGGGCCCATGGTGGTGGAGACCTGCGGGGTGCCGTTGCCATAGACGAGGCTGTTGAGCTTGGCGATGGTCAGTGCCTGGTCTTCCTTGCCGGGGGCCGGAGCCTTGTATTTCTGGGCATTGTCCATGAAGCGCTGCCAGAAGCTCTTGGTCTCGGGCACCTCGTGGGCGGTGGGCATGTGCCAGTTGCTGAGCGGCTTGCCAGCCTTGGCTTCGGGCTTTTTGCCGGGGGCGTCCTGGTCGCCGGCCCATCGCTTGAACATGGCCTGCTGTGCGGGCAGGCCGGTGGGTTCCTGCACCTCGGGGATCAGTCCCTCGGCGGTATGGCGCTCCTGCTGCTGGGCTTGGCGGTACTTCGCGCCGCTCTCCTGCATGGCCCGCACCATGTCCATGCCGCCGTATGTGGTGACCGAGCGCAGCAGGGCACCCTCGGAACCCGTTTCGAGTTTCGCGGGGGAGAATTTGTCTGCGCCGGCATTGGTGTCGAAGAGGCCCGGCAGGGGACCACGTTGCTTGGAGACGTTGTTGTTGGGGGGCACATTGGCCTTTTTCTTGGCATTGGCACCGGACTCGTCGCCGTCGGTCCCGTTTGCGGCGGCCATCGGTTTGGGCGATGCCGTGACCTGCTGGGCTTGAGGTTGCTCCAAGGCATCCTCGCGCTCGGGCATGGCCTGCGTGACGGGCGCGGCTGCGACCACGGGGGCGACCACGACAGGTGCGGGGGCGACCACCACAGGTGCGACTACGATGGGGGCGGCGACGGGCGGGGCAATTGGGGCCTGATCCTTGGGCAAGGCGGAATCCTTGCCGGGGGTCTTGGTGTCGGGAGCCTCCTTGCCTTGGTCTTGGGCCAGCTTTTCCTCTTGCTCGGATTCCTCTGCTTGCACGGCCCTGAAGTCCCCTCGGTAGAATGCTGCCGGGCGAGGCTTCCAGACCTTGGCCATCGGGGACTCAAATGAAAACAGGGCTTTCCGGGGTTCCTTGGGGCCTGCCTCCAATTCCGCTTGCGGGTCTTGTGGCAGCCGCGGTTTCGCATTGCGCTTGGCTGACCGCAAGGACTCGCCTTTTTCTTGCAAGCGCTCGGTACCGTCGATGCCCCGACGCTCGGGAGACACACGCACGGAGCTGTCCCTGAAGGAGGGAATGGCCAATGGTGCGGGTTTCCTGTCTGCGAAGTCGGGCATGAAAATGTGCAACGGTGAAAGATGGCTTGGCAGGATCGGACTCCCGCTTTGTACCAAACTATCCCGAATTCAGGGGAATCGCAAGCGATTTGCCACGAATTTTCACATGTCCACATGCCTAGGCCCGAAAGGCGCCATTTCTTGGGATTTTGGAGGTCAGGATGTGGACAAAATCTGGCTGGGGCTGCGCAGAACCTAGGCCTCTCCCTCGGTTGATCGGCTGGCTATGGCATCACGTTTGCACCAACGCAACGGGGCTGTCCCTTTGCTGGACAGCCCCGTTGTATGTTGTGCCGAATCAATCACGACCTCATTGGCAGCGGAAAAAGTATTCCCACAGACCATCGACTGCATCGTCTGAGCTCGTGAGGTTGGGCTTGATGATCTGCAGGCGCACGTAGTCGAGGGTCTTGCCGGCGGGCAGGTTGAAGACCTTTGCGGGCCAGATGCTCCAATGGTAGAGCGCTCCATCCTTGACCATTTTCAAGGCTGGGTTGCTGCCGACCTGCGCAATCGGGCTGGGCTTGTACTCGGTACCGTCGGTGTCATAGGCACGCGCGTAAACCGAGAGGTCGCCAGCATTTTGCATCGTGGGTTTTTCTTCTTGTGCGTTGTCATACAAGAGGGTGAAGGCATCGTCTTGGCGAAGCCACACGCTGTCCCCGTCTTGCACATCGGGGAAGCTGTACACCTTGCGCACCAATGGTCCGGGAGGATTGACCTCGACGCTCAGGTCTTCGGTCTTCCACTCATTGCCCGCTGCCGAGCAGTCTCCGCCGCCGCCGCCGTCCAATGCCTTGGCCAGGAAGAAGATGTCGTTGTCATACACCTGCTGGGCCGTGACGCCATAGTAGTCGGTGGGCACCATCGTGATGCTCCAGACATCTGGGCTCTCGTTGGTCCAAGTATGGTCGAGGTTGGAGGCATTCCAGCTTCCATTGCCACCGACGGGGTCGCCTGGCATCCAAGTCCAGATGTAGAGGGGACCTGCGAAGCCCACGAGCTTGCTGCAGTCCATCTTGGTGAGGTCGATGTAGATCTTGAGGCTGGCGGTCGGGTCGGTGACCACGGCCGGCTCTGTCCACACCTTTTGCGCCACGGCAGCCTGGAACCAAAGGGCCAATGGCAGGATCAACAATGCAATTGTCTTTTTCATGGGTGCCATCGATTAGCTGCGTGAAAACTTGAATTGGTAGATCACAGAGACGTCGCCGCCACAGGAGCGCTCATATTGTACCTCCAAGGCCTCGTCTTGCGGACGGATCGTGCGCAGGAGTTTCAAGATGTACTGGGTGCTGCCATCGTTCATGTTGATGCGCGTGGGGTACTCGTTGTTGTCAAACGTCCATGTGCCGGCGCTTCCCAGGTAATTGGGCCCATCGCCTGCGGTGAACGTGAAGGTGAAGTCGGTGGAGTTGAACGCGATCGTGGGCGCCGTACCGCTCGTGAAGACGCTGGTCACGTCAAAGGAGTTGCCGCTGCCGATCACAAATGGATCGACTTGGATCACCTCGGTGAGCGTGAAGCTGTCGTTGATGCCTTCGAGCTTGCTCCCGGGGGGATCGAGCACGAGTTCCTCCTGCTTGCAGGCCGTCATTCCCATGACGATGAGCAGCAAGAGCGTCCAGTATTTGAATTTGCCTTTCATATTTTCTATCCTCAGGCTAAAAATAAACAATTTGAGAAAAATAAACCTAGCAACCTTCTGGATTGAGTTTGATGGAGGGGTTGCCAGAGCGCTCCTCGTCGGGGAGCTGTACCATCATGCCGTTGCAGTTCCAGATCGAACCGTTGATGAGCAGGCCGGGCGAATCATGCACACCCTGCCTGCGCAGGTCGTGAAAGCGATAGCCCTCGCCGATCATTTCCAAGCGGCGCTCATTGCGGATGATGACCTTGAGCGAGGCGGCATCGGTACCCGGGGTCACGCTCGCGAGGCCAGCGCGGTTGCGGATGGCGTTCACGTCGGCCTCTGCCACCGACAGGTTGCCCAGCTCGGCGGCACATTCGGCGCGGATCAGGAGCATCTCGGCGAGGTGCAACACCGGTACGCTGAACCATGGGAGGTTGTAGCGGGCGAGCAGCACCAATTGGTTGGACTGGCCTGCGTTTGCGACGGCAAAATAATTTTTGCCGCGCAAGTCATTGGTGTCCATGATGGCGTTGAGGTAGGCTGCCTCAGAGATGCGGCCTGCCGGTGGATTGCTCAGGTTGGTGGAGCGGTAGATGTTGCCGAGCTCCGCGCCCGAGTTGTTGAGCGAACCGGTACTGATGAGGTTGAAGATGTTTTCGTTGTTGGTGCCCTGCGTGAACCTCGCGGTCACGCTGGTGTCCAAGCTGAAACCACCGCCGGTGATCACCTCGTTGGCATATTCATACGCCTTCTGGAAGTCGTTCATTTGGAAATGCACGCGTGCCAGGTAACCCTTGACCGCCCACGAGGTTGCATAGCCGCCATTGTTGCCCGGGAGCACGTTTTTGGCATCCTCCAAGTCGCTCAACACCTGTGCATAGACCTCGCCGACAGTGGCGCGTGGCAGCGGCTCCTGGCTCGCCACGATGCGCAAGGGGATGCCGTCGTGTGAGTTGTCGCCGGTGAAACCGTAGGGGTTTGCAAACATGCGCACGAGCTCAAAGTGGCCGATGGCACGCAGGAACTTGGCTTCGGCGGTGGTACGGGCTTTTTGCTCGGCACTCAGATCCGTGACCAAATCCATGTTTTCCAGCAGCACGTTGCAGCGGTAGATCATGATGTAGGGCTCGCTCCACATGTCGCGGGTCTCTTGGTTGAAGATGCCCGTGTTGTGTGCGTAGTAGCTGAGCCAGTTGCCCGAGAGCGCGCGGCCGTCGCGGTCGTCGCCCATCAAGTCCGAGAGGTTGCGAATCTTGCCGCCCAGGAATTTGCCGGAGCGCAAGACGTCGTAGCAGCTGTTGAGGAGCAACTGCACGTCGCGCGGGGTCGTGAGTGCGTCCTCGGTGGGTACCTCGCCCTCTGGGGGGATCTCGAGGAATTTCTTGCAAGAAGTCAGGCCCGTCAAGAGCATGAGGCTGAGCAAAAGGTAAATGCTTAGTTTTTTCATTTTCTTGGGCGAATTAGAATTGGACATCGAGGCCGAGGGAGAATGTGCGCTCTTGCGGCGGCGTGAGGTAGGTCACGTTGGGGCTGATGTTGCGGCCTTGTGGGCCGTTTTGATCGCGTGAGATCTCAGGGTCTGAGCCCGGGTATTTGGTGATCGTCCAG
>JANMIM010001380.1:0-14614 GCA_031375795.1 Bacteroidota bacterium | reverse complement strand
GGGTGCAGGTGTGGATCGACGGTGAGGAGGTCTACAACCACCAGGGGCAGCAGTTTGCACGGCAGCAATTCATTGGGGAAGGTGGGGACTTGCAGCTGCCCAATGATGCGGGGAATTATGCGCTGCGGATTATGGGGGGGGCGGGGGAATTTTGGCATCGGTGGGTGGTGGTGGAGCGGTGAGGGCTAGGAGTTTTTCTTTGATGGAGATTATGGCGAATCGGTTTGGCCCAAATCATACGTCACGTCAAGAACATTTTGGTGAAAATGCCCCACGCCAGACTCTATTTCCCACCCGTCGAGTTGCATTGAATCCCAGTTCCTATAACCGGCACCTGCTCTTTATCTACTTTTTACCGACAAAAGTTCCACACCAGTTCGATACTGAAAGGTCGTTGCAAAAGCTTGGCTCGGATCAGGGCCAAAAGGTTCCAAAATTGTACCATCAGGAAGTTTGATTCGTTGATGGGTCAAATATCCTCCCGGATCGGCCACGAGAACAGCCCCCTTCCGAAGCAACGAACCTGCCGGCATAGACCAAGTCCAAATATTGTCCCTCACCTCAAGTCGCTTCAGATCTTCCCCCACCACCTCTACCGGGACCATGACCACGCCATAAGTGAGCAACAACTTGACCCAGAAGGCAGAAACTTCACCCTCATTGGGATTACGAACTGACAGATGGATTGACAATAGCTCACGACCTGAATCAGGATCGAGGTCCGCCAAAAAGCTAAAAATTTCGATTCCCACGGTCATAGTGTAGCTAATTTTGTTTCGATGAATAGAATCTTCATGATGATCACAAGTTTACCATTTATCACAACAACTTCAAAAACAGAACCGCTAAGCCCACCACCAAAGAAATCCCACATTTAGTCCAAACCACCATCCGCGTCTCCCTTTGCCCAGCCAAATACAAAGCCGTTTGCTTGCTGTTCATTTGATCGAATGAACCATGGTCTTCGCAAACTGAATAGTGGGCAAATTCCTGTTGAAGGGAGGAGATCGTGGATTTCATAACCACCAACATCGCAAAATACAGCTCTGCGTTGCATAGCCCATGACTGTAGTCGTGGGCAAACAATGCTGATCAAATTGGTCCATTTCATCTTTTTGGGCCCACGACTAAAGTCATGGGCTAAACCTAGAGCAGCAATCCAAAGGTTCTGCTCCATATTGCTGACTCCAGAGGAGTCAAACGTGTGTAGAAAACGAGGATTGATAAGTTATTCCGACTCCAGAGGAGTCGCACGTTTCAGCGGTTCCAACAAAAAACAAAATGGTACGGGTATTTAGAAAACTTTGCAGCAGGCTTTTGCAAATCCGGATTGACATGACTGATTTTTTTTGCGCTGGACCAAATCAAAATACCCCCAAGACAGTCTGCGGAACGCCAGGATATCTGACATAAAGAAAACTTGACTTCTCAAAGGTCAAGCCATATTGCGGTGCTAACCACACCATGTGAAAAGGAACCAAAAAAAAGTTCTGCCCCCAGACCCAACAAGTCTACAAGGCAGAACAGATACGATTACCAAGAAGAATTCAAAGAACGATCACCTACAACTTAGCGGCCAGCACTACGATCTGACTTGTCTCCAGAGTAGCCACCGATCGCAGCACCGATGGCGCCGCCGATTGCAGCACCAACACCCGGAATCGGGATCAGGATCGATCCAAGGACCGCTCCCAATCCTCCGCCCGCCGCAGCCCGGACGTAGGTGTCCGAATTGCGACCCCGCATAGGCGGTTGCGAATTGTTTTTATTCAATTGTGACATGATTGCCTCCTTTTGAAAATTGTGAAACCATCCCTGCTTCACCGTGCAGGACCACGGAACCGCATTACGTTGGTCATTGATTCTCCTTGCGCACACCCTTAAAGGGCTTGCCATCCGACTTCACATCCATGAACCGACCCGTTTCCGTGTCACGTTTCACGTAGTTTCCCGTCGCAGGATTCAACACTTGCGAGCGTTGCCGTACCGCGCCGACACGACCGCCACCTGGTTTTCCATTCGTTGCCATCATTTACCTCCTTCCCGTTTTTGAAAATCCAACCATCCCTGCTTCACCGTGCAGGACCACGGGATCCGACCGCAACTCACTTGCCCTTGCTGGGCTTATGCTTCGGGTTCTTCTGATTGGCCCGATTATCTTGGGCCTGCTTGTGCTGCGGGTTGTTGGGATTTTTCCCATCCGAGCGCTGGTCATTGGGAGATTTTTGATCAGCCATTGCCATTCAATTTGAAGCGTGAATCATCGATGCAGCACTTCTTTACCGTGGCGGCCGCAAGTCGCCACGTGGGCCAGCCAGTTTCCTGACCGACCCACTTTACTAGATCAAGATCGACGACGATTGTCTTGCTCATCCCCGCTACCGGAGAAGGCCCAAGCCAGCAAGCCAATAGCAAGGGCACCCAAGGCTATTCCAGCCCCCGTCTCCACTTGGTGACTTCGCGCCCTGCCATACTGAATCAGATTGGCTGCGCTTTCACAGTTAAACTCCAAGAAGGAATAAGGCCTCCCAATAATGCCATGTGCCCTTTGCAGCGCAGCATTGCGTTCATGATAGCTCCCTTCAAACCTCCTGATGCGCTTGAGATGAGCACCCGTAGCTTTTCGATCCAGCTCCTCAGCCCGGAAATAGCGCACCCCCTCCTCGACATTGGCGACAAAATAGTGGTCATACCGATCGCGGCCCATGTACACCAAATAGTGCGCAATAAGACCTAGGCCAAAACCAACGACCACGACATCACCCGGCTGCAAATTTTCCTGCGCGATTACACTTCTTGTATAAGACATAATTGAAAAAAAATAAGAAAATAAAATCCAAGGCCCCACTCCACGGCTGGAACCAAACCACCTTCCTTGTTATTTGGGAAGGTGGCAGGATCACCTTCTTATTTGTGAGATGTTTTCCAAGAAGCGAGAGCCTCCGGCTCAATCGCTGACCGAACATGGAGCCTCTGGCTCACGCAAATTGCGCCAGACTTTTTTTGCCCG
Organism: Bacteroidota bacterium; assembly: GCA_031375795.1. Lineage (GTDB taxonomy): Bacteria > Bacteroidota > Bacteroidia > J057 > JADKCL01 > JADKCL01. The sequence goes on along the minus strand of JANMIM010001380.1, from coordinate 11,604 downwards.
AATCCTCGGTACCTACCCCCTAGTTCAATCCCAAATGCACCTCTATACGTTACACGCATGACGTCCTCTCAGCTATAGGTCATCAGCGATTCTCTTTTTCATCTCCGCCCCCAAACAAGGCGATTCCAAGTCCCAGCAACAGCAAGCCGATACCGACTCCCAGTGCAACATTGCTAGGTTCGTTCTCCTCACTTTTGCTCAGCACCAGTCGGTAGCTGCCTTCGTCGCGCCGACTCCATGCCCGATTCACCGCCCATTCACGCTCTTGATCAGTACCTTGAAACCGCCTGATCTTGACCGGAACAAATTGGAGCGCACTATGCACCAAATCAAACTCAGTCATAACGCGCACACCCTCTTGAAGGTGCACCATAAACCGATGGATTCCATCAATAAGCCCTAGATAGACCAGGAACTGATCCAAAAGTCCCGCTACCTTTTTCACAACGATCACATCCGCAGGGCGGAGGTAATTGGCAGCTATATATTGTCTGATCGACATATTCATCTTGAATTCTACTTTACAAAAATTCTACTTTTTGAGAGGGTGGCAAAAGTTTTTGCCGTGTCAAATTCTGGTCTCCGCAATGTCGCTTTCCGTATCGGGACTGCGCGAGACATTGCGAGACATCTTGCGTGACATTTTCTCATTTAGATTTGTCACGAATCGCGACAAACAGCGCCTCCACCTGCTTATAGTCCATTTCAGCTGTAGCGTAGCGGCCATTTCGCCCCTTTTCGCACAATTGTTCGACTCTTGTATTGAGGATCTTCCTTTCCTCATCAACCAGCACGAGGCTCAGCTCTTTGAAACGCACGATCAGAATATCGTGCAATTTGCATAGATCAAAAAAGGCAGCGACCGCATATTGTCGTGTCTTGCGACAGACGATCAGCTCTTTCCAATTCCCGTTTTTGATTTGCTCAAACAACACATCACGACTTGGAATGACATCCAGTAGAAGGTCCCAAAGGCTATCATCCGTCTCGATAGCCTCTAGTTTTTTGGCATCCTTGATCTCGCAAATCTTAACACCAGTGACCTTGAGAGCCTGTTCATTGACCTTCTGCTCAGTGGATTGGGCAGGTACACTAAAGGTCGTGGTGTTATGAATCGCCCTAGCCTTTTCGATGGCCTTTGCAATAAAAGCCCTAGGATCCGGAATCACATCCGCGTATGACTCTAGAAAGGACATTTCCATAATTCCCACCAGCGTATTAAAAACCACCTCAATCGGGGCCTTTTCCACCGAATCACCAAGATTCTTGAGCGTCGACTGCACCTTGGAGAATGCCTTTGTCAGCAGCGACTCCCATTTGATATCTGAATCAGGAGGCACCGGCTCAACCAACAATTGCGCCAAAGGATCAAAATCCTTGTAGAATTTGTACTTCACAAAGACCGCCTCAAAAGAACGCTGATCTTCCTCCCCCAAGTAATCCTTGACCAGCTTCCAACAATACGACTGCTCAAACTCAACACTGCTTTCCATCTTCAGTTTTTTGAAATAATAAACTTTCCAACGCCAAATAATCCGAAAGGCAAACCTTTCCCAGTGTGAAGATCGTGCCAAAGCCAAAAGCACCGACATCATGACACATCTCCGCCACCACCGCAGTGACAACTTGGCAGTGGCGGCATCGACATGTCTCACCTCCCATTCCGATCATCAGCTTTTGACCCAAGCACCCCACCTAGGCCCCCTCCGATCGCCCCACCAAGCGCAGCACCAAATCCCGGCAAGATAAAGGCGCCAATCACAGCACCTAGCCCGGCTCCACCAGCAGCATACTTAAACGTCGTCGAGTTCCGCCCACGAATCGGGCGCTTCTTTTTTGCTTCCATTTTACACCTCTACTTTCTGAATTTTCCGCATTCAAAAATACCCTCCAAGTACCCGTGGAGCGGGCAGACTACTCCACGGCAAGTCCGGCGATTCATTTCGCCAGCCCTGCAAAACCATTTCTTCAAAACGGTGCTTCTTTAGCTTCGATACAAAGCTAGCGCCTCCCCTCTAGGCCTCAAAATCCAGCCGCAAGCATATTCCGCATGAAAATTGCAAAAACATATTCCATTATAAATCAAGAACATAGCCTAATTATCCAGTACAAAGCGCTCCAAAACTTAACTTTTCTTACCCGAAGCCTCTCCATTCCCGTACAAACATCACAAAATCAGTCTCAACCTTCTGTAAATCAAGATGAGAACAACAGCGACAGGCAAGTCCATTCTGGAGAATACCATGGAAATCATCCAACGAATGGACGAATCCAGCATTGGACGATTCAAGAAAGACAGCCTCGAAGACCGCAACCAACCTGCCTACATCAAGCTATTCCAGCATCTCTTTCGCAAAATTCAGGCAGGAGCGATTGCAGAATCTGTCAATGAATCCGAGATCCGCAAGTGGGCAAAGGAGCATGCAAAAAGCTACGACGACCTCATTGCAAACCTCCACAAGCGCTTGTTGGAATTCCTTGGGACGGAATTTGCCGCCAGTCAGGAGGAACAGTGGCATCGCAAAATGAATCAACGCCTCGATCAAATAGAGGCACTCCTTTCCATGGAACTCTACAACCATGCTTTCCCGATGATCGAGGCACTGGAAGTTGATCTGCAGTCCCGCCTACCCGAATATCACGGCAAATGGACCTACACCTTGGCACGCTTCATATTTGTAAAGTGTAGGTGGCAGCACTCGGTGCAAGGCGTAAATCTCCCATGGGTGAACGAGATCGGCGATTTGATACAATCGATGAGTCATAGCTACGCAACGCATTCGAGGAAAGACTCAGCAGTTCCCAAGAGCGAATATGAAACCCAACAAGAATGGTCCGGTTCAGCCATTCTGCTTCGACTACGATATCTACATGCAGAACATTACGGTGACTACAATGAACGAATCCAATCACTTGAATCTTATTTGAATGCTCCCACAATTCGTGGATTCAGAGAAACAACGAGGAAGCAAACGCAGCGCAACAATGAAGCCTCCGAAATACAACCAGGCTACGCCGAACCATTGGATTTTGTCGAGCAATTCTTCTTGCGCTTGCTGGTGACGGAGTATGCTTGCCTGCACGGAGACTTTCAAAGAGCGGCCCAAATACTCAAGGAACCCTATGAGGTTCCAGCAGCACGCGTGCTATATCCGGCTTGCAACCTTTGGGCCACCTATCAATTCTACGGTCGCAGAGCAGCCTATTTATTTGCAACAGCAAAAGAGGACCAAGGGCTACCGCTCGACCAATTCCTTGAGTATTGGGAGGAAGTGACATTAGCCCAGATGGAGGCTCTCCCGCTCCGCATGGAAATCCATCAAATTTTGATCCAATGCGGCACCGGCAGGTTTGACCTCGCCTTGGAGCGCACACGAAACCTACTGGACTTGAAAAGAAAACACCTCGCCAATCCCGACCTACGCATGATCGAAGTCTTGGCACGACTGGAAACGAAAAAAGAATGCTGGGAAGAAGCAGGCAAGCTATTGGCTGCAGCCAGCAAGCAACAAGATGCCAAGTGGAAGTTCGCAAAAGCATTCGCAAAATTCATGACCAGGCCACCCTATTTGCAGCACGGGTCTCATAGCCTGATCCATGACATGAAAAGAAAGAAGGAAGCTGTAGATGAAATCCTACAATTAGCCGATCCTTCCAATCCCACGCATCAGCTCATCCTTTGGCGCATCCGCAGGTGGCAAGCAGGGGAGAACTTGGAGCGGTTGGATTCAAGGCATTTTAGTTCAGGGAGCATCTGAAACCATGTAGCAAAATTCAATTTTGGACCACGACTTAGCGCCCGGAACGGGCCGCCTCTTGGTAGCCGGGAGCGGAAGCTCGCGGTATGGAAACAACAAACGGTTTGCGCCCCGACGGGGCCGCCTCTTATTTGCCGATGTCTATTTTCCATGCCAATGAGATCGAAACTGCCAGAACCTCCCCCACAATCTGCCAAATGCTCATTTTTTAGGCTCGTTTGATCTCTTGATAGAAAAAACAACGCTGCGATTCAAGAAACGCAACAAAAAGAAAAGGAGCACCTTTCTCTAGCGTCTCGTAGCCATTAATTGCCCTATGAAAATAGCCAGAGAGTTCCTCAAGATCTTTTCCCAAATGTTTCTCACGAAGTCGAAAAACAAGCAACCTCAAATTGGCGTTGGTTACCAGCAGCTTCTGAAAGTCATACTTGACCTCCGTATAAATCATCTTTGCCCACCACGCCTTCTCCTCCTCGGATGGGTTTTCGGGTGGCGATTTCCTTTCCTTGCGATTGTTCCCCCACTCACATTCCATCACGAGTTTCATCGAGTTCTGGCAATAGGGTTCCGATTCCTGATCCGTGTACCAGTGTAAATCATACAACCATTCAACATTACGCATGCCGTTGCCAATTTCCGCCAAGTCCATAACAGAAAGACCATTCGCGTAAACTCGATACTTAAGTTGATGCCCTAGGATTGAGAGCCGTTTTTTCACCAACCTAGTCCGCGCGCCATCCTTAGGTCGCTTCAAATCGAAAAAGCAGTCAATCGTCTCACTAAGTGCAGCGACAATTCTGTCGGAATCAAGGCTCGTTTTCGCCTCCTGACTTCCGGTACAAAGAATCCAATCAATTGTCATTTTTTCAAGGCTTAGCACAATCTCGCTCAATGCGTCCGAAAACTATTCCAAGGCGTCTTCCACTTCCCCGCAAAATACACCTCCATAAAATAGAGGTCATAGTCATTGGGTTCCAGGAGGATGGCGACTTGAAGGTTCTCGATGTATTCTTGCCTGTCCTTGAGGAGATAAGAAGGAATCTCATCGCGCCTTTTCCAGGCTGGCTTTTCCTTGGTTTTGGCCATCAGGTAGGCAAGCGTAGCCGTATTATGCTTCCCGCCCCAAGCATGTTGACGTAACCGCTTTTTGACGTTTCTTGAAATACCAAGGTACAAAGGACTTGCTGCTCCACTCTCCGCATCACGGAATACATAGAGCCCCTTCCTTTCCTCACCCTTGGCAGCCGTAATTGCTCCCTGATCTATCCCCGTATCGCAAACCGCACGACACCACTCCGATTCGATCAAGTGCCAAGCAGTACCCTTGTTCGCATACAAGTCCTTCACCTTTGGACAATCCACTTGGGCCAAGTGCTTTTCAAGTAGCGGCAGCAGATGATCACACTTCGCAATCAAGGCACCGAGATCGCCCGGATATGGTTCCTTCCAAAGATTCATGAGTTCTTCAGTCTTGGCTGATTGCTCAATTCAGCAATCAATGATTCGATTCCGTCACAACGCCGACCGGCAGCTTGCCTTCGGAGGCATTCGGGGTTGGCTTGGCAGTACTCATCCTTTGCTCAGGTTGTTGCGTGGGCTCGACAATTGCAGTTTTTGGGGTATTCGTGACCTGAGGCTTTGACTCAGTTCTCGCGGGTTCGTTATTGACAGGCCTAATGATTTTTACAACATCTGGTTGCCCAGTGACATTGCGACCAACAGCATTCCAAGTAGAACCCTTGCGATTGGAACCACCGTTACCAGAAGTGTAAGTATTTGAATTGTAAGTTGGCGTATTCCTGTAGGTGGTCGTGGTGGTGGTCGTCGTTTGAGAATACGAAACCTTACGGCTATAGGAGCTTTCGTAGTAGGTATAGCTCTGGGCGATGGCCAATTTTGAGCAAAGCAAAAGAAGCAGGAGGAGGAGTGGGGTACGCATATTGATAGATGTTTAATGAATTTATCATCATTACGACCAAAATACACGAACGTTTCAGAGAAAAAGTCAATTTTTCAACAAAATAACATCCCGTCAATCTAAATCGATAAAGGCCCTATCGCATAAATATCCCATATTCCGATGCAAGTTTACCCTTAGCATCCTGTGTCAATTCTCCAAGAAGGTGGTTAGCCTCCACCTTCGATTCCGGATTGCCAGAGCTCCATAGGAAAAAGGATCGGAACCCTTTGTATGTATCCTTGTCCCATTTTTCCAATTTTTCCGCGTCATTCAACAAGCCAACAACCTTTCCATTGTCATTTTGATTTTCATGGTATGCCAAAGCTGCCAGAGAAAACTTCGCCCGTGCTTTCTCCTGATCCGAGAGTGTCTTTTCCGAAATTAAATCCCCAAATTCGCGAGATGATTCCTTAAGATAGCTGATATCACCCTTCCTGAAGTGATCTCCATCAAACTGACCTCTTGCAAAGCCGCTTGCAAGTTCATGATCAAACGCTCCTCTCCCAGCGTACATATAAAGGTAAAAATAACAAATTGCACGTTCAATTTTTGTCACCCTATCAGTTGCGTCTGCATGCAGCCTCCGCAAGTAGGCATCAGGGTTCCTGAAACTTTCCTCTGAAACTTCACCAAAAGGCCAAATCATGTTGAAGTGGCCATAGGCTTCAAAGGCTAGTTGCATCCAATTCATGCACTTATCGTCTATTTTGAACCCATTGGCCACAAAATGAACCTCTGCAAGATCGAACATTACCATAAACAATCCACTCGCTTGATCCTCATTAACCATCGACTCCATTCTCCGGATTGCCTTCGCCGTTGCATCTTTGAGATTGCTTTGGTTGGATTCTTTTAGCAAGAAATCTACGACCGATTTTGGGCTTTGCTCCAAGTAAGGTAATTCTGAAATTCGTTTCCCTGTTGAATCAAACATGCGACCAGTGCTTTTTTGAAATGACCCGAGTAACAATACTTCATTATAATTTGCGACTTTCAGATCATCTTCATAAAGCGGGCTTGAGCCACATCCGTCCAGTTCTCGCAACAACATGATCGCTCTAGCAGGGTCCGATTTAGCAACCAAATTGGACAAGTGCAGAATGGCCGCCCACCAGATATCAGATTGGCAGTGTGTAGAATCCTTCCCCAATGCCGTCTTAACGAGGATAAATTCGGGTTTTGCGATGTCATCCTTATTATCTAGGTAGGCTACGAGAGCGACGAGGAACCGGGAAACAATGTCAAATTTTGATGGAGATATGTCGGTGATAGCAGGGTCCATGAGTGAGTAGTAGCCGAGATCCTTCAAATCTAAAGAATCCGGAATCCTCTTTAGGCCTACTGGAGCGACATAACATTGATTCATTCCTACTTTCCAATTCCCCAGCAAAACGATCCCAGTATCGATTGATGTATGCTCTCGTATTTTCGCCAATGCTTCCTCATCAAGACTCGGTTCATGAAATCTCTCTGCGCATGTATCTATTGAAAAAGAGCCCAAATCAGGATGCCTGTCAAATGCAATTCCTAGTCCTAAAAGTAATTGATCTTCGAATTCCCAATCATCGCGAAGGTCAGTCACCACGCATTTGATCCGAGTATCCTGCCTAGCAGGCCCATGCGGTAGCATCCAGTTCACGAATTGGAAAGCAATAAACGCCCCCCCCAATCCCATACTCAAGAAAACCGGGATCCGCTGTCGTTTACATTGCATATTCAGTTCGTCAATTCTCTGCTTCCCACCGCTACTTTCAGGACTTATTCCGTACTCTGCCTCCGCATTTTTAAGGTTTTCCTTGGTTTTTGAGAGTCGGTATGAAAACAAGATAGAGAGCACAACCAAAACCAAAAATATGAGTGTGGCAGGCGTAAGGCGACGCTCAAATTCTCCATAAAAATTCATAAACCCGATCAAAGCAGCGAAGGCGCTGGTAAAAATGGCAGAGTAGCTTAGCAATCGTTCGGTTTTCATAAATCCTTGTTTTTGATTCCAAAATATGCTATTTTCATTCGAAATCAAAACACTGAATATGCGAAATTTCATCCTTCTCTTCTTAAATATTCCACTGTTTGGCTTCACTCAGGCACTATGCGATGAACTGCCAGAAGGTATCGCGAAAGACCTTTGCAAGGGCCACGAAAGCCGAATACACAACCTGGAGGTTTGGAGAGATACACTTGGCCAACCTAAGAGAATAACGGCATACTCCAACAGCGAGAAGAGACAATCTGAGCAAGACAAATTGCAAAATTGCGTGAATTCCCTCACCTCCCAACGCAAAACCCTCGACTCCCTCACCGCCAAACTACCAATTGCACTCGACTCCCTACAATCCGAAATAGATTCTGTCGCCCTAGTCATCGACGCTATGAAGCAAGAAGACAGTGCGCTTCGACTCAAGACAGATACACTCATCCCACAATGGCTCACGATGCGTGACCACGAAATCCAAATCCTCGACACTGTTTCCCACACAAGACTATCCATCGGCGCCATCTCGCCGACTCCTTCCTCCGATGTGGCCCAACTAGGCTGGAACCCCCAAGGCTATGGCCTACTTTCACTTCAAGACCCTTCCATTTCCTATGGCATTAGCGCAGGTGCCTTGCCGAGTAAGCGCTCCGGCTACCTCTCGATTACAGGCAATGATGCCTTAAAGTATCCATTGCAATTATCAATGGATGCGAGCAAGTTGGCTATCAAAGTTGGAAACGACACCCTCGCGAGGCTCCTTTCCCATTTTGACTCAAAAACTAACCCCAAGCATTGCTATGGTAGGCTTGAGCTATTTCAGTGGTCCTCAACTGGTGTGCCCACAAAAGTCGTAGATCTTGGCTTGAACAGTGAGTACGATGGTGGCCGGGCTGCATTCTACAACGATAAGGGTCACGTCACAGCAGTTTTTGGCACCACCAAAGATCGGGACCAAAGTGGTCTGCTTTTTGTAAAGGGAGACAATTATGCTGTGGCCTTTAGTAGTGAAACCCTCCTGGAGAAAGATACCGTTCAATGGCGAAACCTCAAAATTGGAGACCCCATGTTTTTCCAAGCTGGAGAGGTTGTGGCAATGAAAAGAAATGGCCGTTTTCTAGAGCGCGCTTTCGATAGTGATGCTGAAAATAGGAAACCAGATGGCAATGCATTGAGAGTCGTAGGCGTGATTACTGAAGCTGGCGGCATCAGGACGGCGCAGACTGTGTACGAAGGCCCTGTCGATGAACAACAATATGTGGCCGTCGCAGGCGTCGCTGAAGTATTTGTCGTCCCGAATAAGAATAGCCAATCCGTCTTGCCGGGGCAATTGTTGGTTCCTTCTGGAACTAGGGGCTGCGCTATGGCAATAGATGTGGCGGATGCCGACAAGTTTGCTGGTGCAGTCATCGGCAAAGTGTTGGAAGCTCACAATTGGTCCGAATCTACAAAAGCAGTCAAACTCAAAATGCTCGTTTGGCAACACTGATCGCCATGAGGAGACCGTACTTGCAAGATGGCTACCATCAAATAACCTCCCGCAAAGTCTTAGTCCCCACCCCATCCACCAAAACCCGATACCCATCCACATAATCCCCCAGCCGCACCAGCCCCTTCAGGTCATCATGCCCAGACAGCGTCGTCAAGAATACGTAAGTCTGCTCATAACACTCCTCCAACGAGCCAAACACCACATTTCGCTTCTTCAAATTAGCGGCTCTTTCCTTCTTTCCAAGGATCTCACTCCAGCATTCCAGATAGGTACAAGGTGCAAGAGCCAATCGTTTGACCCCAGACTCTTCCACCAAAACCAGCGGCTGCAATAGCTGAATCAAATAGAAGCTCTTGTGGTCCGCCGACACCTCATTTATCAAGAGAAGCTTCGCTCCCTTCTCCCGCAGCAATCGAAATTGCATCGTGGCAGCAATTTGCGTCAGCTGTGCCTGCAAGGCCATCAAGGCATTCATCACCCGCATCAATTCTCCCTTGTAGGGTGTCACGGAAGAGGCTGAGTGTGAGAGTGGGTGCAGCAGAGCCGGAAGAAAGGCATTCAACGTATCCAAGTGTACGACAGGCTGCCCAAGGCTTAGCAGAAAATTCTTTGCAATCCCAGCCCGCACGGTGAGCCGGTAGTCAGCGATGACCGAGTGATCGCTAGACCGAAACAGCCACTCCGGCACATATTTCCCAATCATCTCCTCATAAGCCTTCCGAAAGCAATTTGCAGCACTCGGGAAGTCGGGGCGCTCCACATTGCACAAGAAGGCGATCCCCTTCTCCAGATGCGATTGCGGCTCAAGCGGGCCGATGGGCTTGTCAAAGGCAGGCTGCCCTGGAATATGCTCAGCATGGTTCACATACAATTCCATCGCCTTCCAGCGATCCTTTTGGTGGGTCTCAAACCAGCGCTTGGCAGTCTCATACCAGTGGCGGTCATAGGTAGAGATGAAGATTTGGTACTCTTGGAATAAGGTATAAGTCTTTGTCTCTGGCGGTGCCCCAGCAGTTTCGGACGGGACCAACCATGAAATTTCCTTGGCAGTTAGCAACTCCAAAAGTGGAATACGATTGGCGGTGTCGAGGCCAATAAACACATCATCTAGCAATAGCGTCCTTACTTTGCCCTGCTTATGAGAAGCAAACATGCCATGGCCGTGATTTCCGTTTCGCAAAACTGAATAACATTATTCTTTCACGAGCAAACCTTAAGGGATGTCGAATGGATTCGGTTTCTATGGAATACGCTCATTTAGAGGGAGCAGACCTTTCGGGGGCAAACCTCCAAGGAGCAAATCTTATGGGCGCACATTTGGAAGGCGCGATTCTCCAAGGCACGAACCTACAAGGCGCCAACCTCTTTCAATGTAATCTCGCTAGCGCCAACCTGAGCCATGCAACCCTCAGCGACGCACAAATAAGGTATGCCGATTTATCAAATGCCAACCTATCCTACGCAATTGCCTCGAATTCATCATTGGAAGGCGCATTCATGACCGCAACCAACCTCGCCAATGCGAATTTCGACGGTGCCGATTTTGCGATTGCAAACATCATGCGTTCATCGATGGAAGGAACCAGCATGCAGGGTGCAAAATTCTTTGGGGCCCATTTAGAGTTATCGATGATGCGAAACAGTCATTTCGAAGGGGCAGACTTTCGTCAAGCGCATTTGGAGGCGGCCGATCTGGGGTCTTCCAATTGCGATGGCGCTAATTTTTTTGCTGCTCACCTCCAATGGCTCGATCAGTACAAAGTCCCCCTACTTCGAGCAGCAAACTTGATGAATGCCCACCTCAGCTGCGCCTTCGACGACGCTGCGCTTCTTGACAGTGCAGTAGTTGACAAATTATTCTGGGATGGCAACAAAAGAGTGGATTCGCTATTGGCAACGGCCAATTCTACAATTACCTCGATCAATGAAGATGGTTCAACGCGGACAGAACCTTTCCGCCTGACTTCTCCTTGCCCAGAAAACTTCAGCCCTTCCGAATCCATCATCGGAATCTCCTCGGAACAAAGAATCCAAATGCTTCCCAGCATAGCCTGCAAGAACAAGTACATTGCGGCCGGCATCATCTCTCAATCGGAATTCCTTTTTTCAACACCGACAAAAAAGAAGCTGCTAAACTTGATGTGTGCACAATGCTACCCGGTTTTGATAGAGGCCTACAAGCAATGGCCTAAGATCTTCAAATTCTACGATTTTTAGATCAAAACCCAATTTGTGCAAACACAAATAGAGCCCCTGAATCGAAAAGAGTGCCACGTAACATGTCCTGCAAAACCAACCTAACAACGACCATCAATCCCGATGCCTAACCAAGCCCAGCGAGCTTGCCGCTCAATCCCGAGTTTGACAGTTGATAATATTTTTTGATGCAAAAACGGCCTTTGCGACGATTTGAGAAGGATTT
>JANMIM010001379.1:0-1734 GCA_031375795.1 Bacteroidota bacterium | reverse complement strand
GGGTGAGTCAACGGCGCCTCGCCCGCGATTTTGAGTACCGAAGGCGCTGCCACTCGGTAGTGTCGGCTTCACCCCCGTACCCCATCCACAATTACCCTTGGTCAGAAGTTTGGGAGTTTGTAGATTTGAAACATGCCTCTGAACCCTGAAACTGAATTGTATGAAGCAATCGCCCGTGGCGGTGCGATGATCGTGGTTGGCACTGGCGTGTCGATGGGTGCGAGTTGGGATCCCGCTACCCGCAAGTCGCATCCGCAGGCTTCGTGGGCGGGACTGTTGCAACATGGGTTGGAATGGCTCAAAGCGCACAACCTGATCACTGCTGCCAAGGCATCTGCACTGCATACTTTGCTGACCGACAGCCCACAAACCCAAGATTTCATCACAGTAGCGCAAGCCGTCGTGCGAGGCATGGGAGGTGCAGGTTCGGTCCACTTTGCGGATTGGCTCAAGGAGACCGTCGGAAACATCAAAGCTTTTGACCGCCAAACCATCGATGCACTCCACGCCCTACGTGAACATGGCAATGTCTTGGCCACCACCAATTACGACGAGCTGCTGCTCGATGATGCGGGCAAGCTCAGCGCTGTCACCTGGAATGATCCCAGTGCCTTTTTGCGCGCCGCACGCAACCAAGAGAAAGAAAAAATCATTTTCCTGCATGGACATTGGCGGCAGCCTGCCACGGTGATCTTGGATTGGACATCGTACAATGAAATCGTGCGCGATGACGCCTACCGAGAGGACTTGGTGGCAGTCTGGAAAATGAAAACCTGGGTCTTCGTGGGCTCGGGCAAGGACGGTCTGGGCGATCCCGATTTTGGACTGTTGCTGGAAAAGTATGGGCAACGGGCCCGACAAGCAGGGCTTTGGGACTATTGCCTTGTACTTGATAGCCAAAAGCGGGATTTTCAAGCGTATTTTGACAATTTGAAGCTGAATATCAGGGCTGTGGCCTATGGCGACAAGCACGACAAGCTTCCCTCGTTTCTTCGCTCGTTGTTGCCAGTGGCGGTTGCAGCTCCTCCTCCTACTCCTCCTACACCTTCCACGGCATCTCCTTCAGCTCCTGCTCCCGCCGATCCAAACCCCCTCCCCAAGCCACCCCACTTTTACGCAGCGCCTGACTACATCGGCTCCCATCAGTTTGTGGGCCGGGCTTCCCAACTTCAAGACCTGGGCGATTGGGCCAAGGCTGCCGACCCCACCAACTTGCTGCTCTTTGAGGCAATCGGCGGCAACGGGAAAAGTATGCTCACTTGGGAATGGGCCACCAAACATGCCATGGACGACCGCAAGGACTGGGCCGGGCGGTTTTGGTATTCGTTTTATGAGCGCGGCGCAGTCATGGCCGACTTCTGCCAACATGCCCTTGCCTATATGACGGGGAGACCCTTGCAGCAGTTTCGCAAAATGAAGACGACCGAGATGATGCCCCAATTGCTGGGCCACCTTCATGCCCAACCCTGGCTGCTGGTGCTCGATGGCTTGGAGCGGGTGCTTGTGGCCTATCACCGCATCGACGCCGCCGAGGTTCCCGACGAGGAAGCCAACCATCCCACCGACAAGATCGTGAACCGCGACCCTTGCTCAGCGATTCGCGAGGAAGACAATTCGCTGCTGCGTGCCCTTGCCGCCGCAATGCCCTCCAAGATCCTTGTGACCTCTCGGCTCACGCCGCGTGCCTTGGTGAATGCCGCAGGGCAACCCATACCCGGTGCAAAGCGCCTCCCC
>JANMIM010001311.1:0-3954 GCA_031375795.1 Bacteroidota bacterium | reverse complement strand
CGACACGGGCATCTGGAATTATATTGCGACCGATCAGGTGCGTTTTATCAATACGAGTACGGGGCAGCCGGCCCAATTAATCGACGTGCCTCCGATTCCCTTTTCCGAAGCGATGCGCGATGTCGATTTGTTTGTGGGCGTCGCCAGCGTGGGCAATGACCCGACTTGGCGCGACTCGGGCGGCATCCCTGCCTATCGGGATTATTGGACGAGCTACAGCTTTGGGGACCTCAATGAGGTCGCAAAGATGCGCAAGGAAATTCTCACAGGGCTCATTCCGCGTCTCAAGATCAAAAATGTCTCGAGCATTTCCGGCAATTTCCTCGTCGTAAAAGGCAAATTGCGCACCTACAAAATCCACATCGGCAGCGCCAATATTTTGATGGAGCCGAATGACCAATATCTGTGCATCGTCCCCGACCATGGCGCAAAAACAGGTACAGAAAATGTCTTCCTGCCCTTCGAGGGCGACATTGGACTCTCACTCGTCCTATCCAAAGCTTTCTTGCTGGCAGAAGACGACAAGATTGCGGATCGCTCGATTGTGTCGCAGATTGCGGGGGGATGATGCCTGCATTCTGACCTCACACCCTCACCACAATCACATCACTCAACCGCGACACATAACTCGGTGACAGCATCTCCTGCCTTGCCAGCCACATGCGTTGCTGGTCTTGGGAGGCGAGTTTCACGGTGTGCTGACCATAATATTGGTTCATTTGGTCGAGGACTTGCATGAGGCGGGCGTGCTTGGGGTTGCTGTTGTGAAAGAGGGAAACCTGCCCTTGGCCCTCGGGCGAAAACTCGTAGAGCGATACGCCGGCGCGCTTGTAGTGGTAGCCTTCCTTGAATATCTGCTGCAGGGCCTGCGTCGCGAATTTGGAGATTTCGATGCTGGAATTGGTGGGGAAGGGCAGGCTGATCGCGAGGCTGCGGCTATATTGCGGCAGGTCCTCGCGGTGGCGGTTGGTGTCGATGAAGACCATGAGCGCGCTGCACAGGGATTTCTGCTTGCGCAATTTGCTCGCGCAAGCGATCGCAAATGTGGAGATGCGCTCGCGCAGCTGCGCGAGCTCGGTGTAATTGGTCTCAAAGGAGCGCGTGGTCGTAATATTTTTTTTGCCCGCCGCCTCCTCGGCATCGGGTTGTGGCAGGCCCAGCAGCTCGTGCTTGAGGCGCAAGCCCACGACCGCCATGTTTTTCAGTACCCAGGCATCGGAGAGTTGGGTAAATGCAAAAGCCGTCTGCACGTCGATCTCCTTGAGGCGCTTGGCGTGCTTGCGGCCTATCCCCCACACGTCGCCGATCTTGAGCCACTTGAGGGCCTTGAGGCGCTTTTCCTCGGTGTCGATCACGTAGGCGCCGCCGGTCTTGTCCTGAAATTTCTTGGCGATGCGGTTGGCGGCCTTGGCGAGCGTCTTGGTCGCGGCCACGCCCACGCACACGGGTATGCCCGTGCACTTGGTCACGCGCGCCCGCATCTGCAAGGCATGCGCCTGCAAGTCAAAATGCCCCATGCCCTCCAGGTTCAAAAAAGCCTCGTCGATGCTGTAGACCTCCACATGCGCGCTGAATTCGCCCAAGATGTCCATCACCCGACCGCTCATGTTGCCATAGAGGGGAAAGTTGGCGGAGAAAACGGTGACGCCATGCTGCGCAAAGAGTTTTTTGTTCTCAAAATAGGCGGCCCCGACCCGCAATCCCAATGCCTTGGCCTCATTGCTCAAGGCGATGACGCAGCCATCGTTCAGCGACAACACCACGATCGGTTTCCCGACCAGTTCCGGCCGGAAGACGCGCTCGCAGGAGGCGTAGAAGTTGTTGCAATCGACTAGGGCATACATATATTTTGGTGGTTTTCAGGTAGTAGGTAATAGGTAGTAGGTTCCGCAGGTACTCTGCAACCTGCTACTTTCTACCTGCTACCTGCTTTCTACCTGTTTTCCATTTTTCAAACCTGTTTCCGGATCGAATAAGTCACAATTCCCCAAATGCGGAAGTCGTGGGCGTCGGTGATTTGGATGGGGGCGAATGCTTCGTTGGCGGGCATGAGCCAGGTCGTGCCGTTTTCGATCTTGATGCGCTTCACGGTAAATTCGCCGTCGATGAAGCAGACCGCCACCTTGCCGTCGGTCGCGTCGAGGCTCTTGTCGATCACGAGCAGGTCGCCGTCGCCGATCCCCGCGTCCTGCATGGAATTGCCCTTGACCCTGCCAAAAAACGTGCTGTTGGGATGTGGGATCAATTCGCGGTTGAGGTCGATCTTGAGGTCGTCGAAGTCCAAGGCGGCCGACGGAAACCCTGCGGAGACCGCTGCAAACGCCAAGGGCAATGGCAGCACGGTCGCAGCATCGGCTGCCGCGAGCACCACCGACGGATCATTTGCCCCGCCATCGCTCATATTTTTTGCATCATAGGCCATCCAAGGTCAATCATTCATTTCATTCCGCTAATTTAAGCTGTATTTTACCACTTTTGCAAGTCTATCCGAGTGATCTTGAGCAAGCTCTTCCATGATGGCGCCATTTGTCCTTTCGCTCCACTCCCCTTCCTGTTTTCGATGTAGTTCCAAGGACAAATGGACGCAGTTCGGGCCTGGGAGGCTGCGGCCACACAGCATCCGTATACTCGGTCACAAAACAAATTAAGATACTGCAAGCCAAGCACTTGCCCGATTTTTAAACACTGCGTAATTGCCAGTAATTTGTATATTCGCGCAGCATGCGATAGATTCGCAGCGCAATTTACCAATATTAAAAATCCATGAAGCGTTATTCGCCTAGTCTACTCTCTGGCCTAGCAGTAGCACTCACGCTACTCGGCTGCTCACCCTCCAGCCCTGCTACCACCGAGCCGGCCTCAACCACTGAGCCCAGCAGCGGCAGCGCCACCATCACCACCCAATCTGGTGGACAAAACGCCGCCGATCCGGGCAAGGAGATCGGGTCGATCTACGAGGCCTACCTGAGCCCGCAGCAGGAAGGCGGCGAGGAAAAGGACACCCCAAAATCCACCCCCAGCCAGTTCAAATCGACGACGCCCAGCAAATTGCGCGACGAGCGCAAGGACCGCGGCCATGGCAAGCTCAAGTTTACCAAGGACCTGAGCAAGGCCATCATCGAGGTGGAGGTGAGCGACGTGAACATCGCTGAGGTCAACATGTTTCACATCCACTGCGGCCGCCCGAGCATGCTCGGCCCCATCGGCATCGACTTTTCGCTCTCCACCGACATCCAGAAAAATTTCAACGACGACGGGGTGCTCGCCATCGAGGTCACCAACAAAGAGATCGAGGCCGTCGTGAACAACGCCGAGGGCCTTGTGGGCGCATTCACCATGGGTTGCCCCATCGCCCCTGGGCTCAAAGACAAGTTCACGACCATCGGCGGCATGGAGTACCTGGCCCGCGAAGGCGACCTCTATTTCAACCTGCACACGACCGGGCAGAGCTATTTTGGCGACATCAGGGGCCAATTGCGACAGATCGACCCCGAGGACGACACCGACCCGATCGAGGTGAAAGTCTCGCCCAAGGACGCGCCCAAGCCGATCGATGGAGGACATGGCATGATGCACCATCATTGATCCCGACATCAACGACAGCGCCGCTGCCTTCCCGATCGGATGGCAGCGGCGCTGGCAATCTGGGACTTGGATGCGGCCGGCCTGCCGATCAACTTATTGCCCCAGCGAGCCCTACTTCCCCTTCTCCAGAATCCACTTGCAGACCATTTCCAAGACCTCGGGCGACATGGTTTCCTCCAATTTGCCATATTCGGCGACGGCGCAGGTCTCGCAATGCTGGAAGAGGTGATTGAGGCCGGGGAATGCATGGATGGTGACGTCGCGGTTGCCGCCTTTCTTGAGCGCGGCCTCGATGGCCGGCAAGTTTTGCGAGGATGGCACCTGGATGTCCTTGTCCCCATTGACCGCCAAGACTGGGCATTTCACCTT
>JANMIM010001267.1:0-2931 GCA_031375795.1 Bacteroidota bacterium | reverse complement strand
ATGTGCTTGGTGCGCATCCACGCTACCCAATCTGCCTCCACGGCATTGTCTATGCTCACAGTGACGCTGTAGATGATCATCGTTTTCTTTTTTTCTCGATCGGTATCCGCAAAACGGGCCGCTTGATATGTGTGTGAAATGTATTTCTGGCAAACCAGCCCTCAAAGGCATCGTATTGGTCGCCGTTGGCTTCAAACCAAGCCATGAACTCCTCGTTGCGGGCATCGTAGAGCAACCAATAATGATATGCTTCAAAATGGTCCATCTGGCCAAGCAATTGCTGCCATTCCCAGAGTCCGACGGCGGGATCGTGGGGCGCCTGGGTGGGCAATAGCAGACAGACAAACCGCCTGATCTCTATGAGGCTGCGAATGCTGATCGTGGCTGTCGTGTCGATGAATTGCGAGGAAAAGGCCTGGTCCAAGAGCGAATCGGTGGCGGGGTAGGGCAATGCAGCCTGCCCCGAGGGCGCTTGCACTTGGAAAAACTGCCATTTGAAGGCTTTTTCGTAATCGTACCGGCGTGCTTTCTCGTAGCTCGCCATCAGCAGCTTGCTCATGTCTCTCACACGCTCCCCTGTGCGCTCCAGGTTGATGAACAACTCGGCGTAGACGGCAGCCCAGGCATAGTCACCGATGTCGTGCAGCCGCTTGGCGGCAAAGTAATAATTGGAGGGCAGGGTCGGCTGCGCGGCGATGCCTTGCTCCCAGTACCCAAGCGCCTCGTCCCATCGGTCGCGTCCCGCCTCGACAATGCCCATTTCCACAAACAAGACACCGGCATTGGGAAAGCGCAGCAAGCCCTTGCGGTAGGTTTCCAGGGCCTCGTAGCTCTGGCCCTGCGCATCTTGGCAATTGCCGAATACCTGGAAGGCCTCTGGGCATGCCTTGCGCCCGACCATGAGTGGCCTGCACAGGTCTTGCGCCTTGTCGTAGGCGCGTACAAAAAACCACGCGTTCGCCAAGCCCAATTGGTAGTCGCGGTTGTCGGGCACGAGGTTGTGGGCATAGGTGAATTTCTGGACGGCCTTTTCAAATTCGCCTTGGGAAATGAGCTCGTGGCCCTCCTGCGACAGCTTCCATGCCTCGGTCTTGGCCCCTTCGGGCTGCGCATGCGCGGCGGCCCCCATGAGGAGGAGGCACAACAGCAGGGCAATATGAGGGCGGTGATTCACGAAATGCGAAGGTGCGACTTTTTGGGGGATCAGCAAGGCGGTCATCAGGGCAATAGCGGGCAAGTTGCGAGCGGCTCCGACGCGTCGGAGCACGCTGATCCGACACGGCGGACAAAGGCCGCGGACCGCAATTTCACTAGACAGGATGTTAAAAAAGCATAAGCCCACCGAGCGGCATATGCAAAATGTCCACAAACAGCGATTGCAGCACCTGGAGGATCATTATCGCCCTCGCCACGGAGCCCCATGCCTCCAAACCTTGTAATGCAATCCCTGATTTCCTTCTGTCTATTCGCTGCATTTTTCTAAATTTGCCCCCTGTCAATGGGTTTTCACAGCGTTTTGCGGTTTTTTGGGGTGCGATGCCCTCCCTTTGATGTTACGAGTGGGGCTTAGTCCCAGAGTTTTCAGGAAAAACAGCATGATCACAGTCAAAGAGCTCACAAAGACCTACGGAACGCAAAATGCGATCGATGCCATCGACTTCCAGATCGGAGCCGGGGAAATCGTCGGCTTCCTAGGCCCCAACGGCGCGGGCAAGACGACCACGATGAAGATCATCACTTGCTTCATGGCTCCCTCCAAAGGCACTGTTGAGGTCGACAACCTCAACATCCACGAGCATAGCCTGGAGATTCGCAAGCGCATCGGCTACCTGCCCGAGCACAACCCGCTCTACCTGGACATGTATGTGCATGAATTCCTGCGCTTTGTCGGGCGGCTCTACCACTTGCCGAGCAGGCACCTGGGCGAGCGCATTCCGGAGATCGTCGAGATGACGGGCCTCGGGCGCGAGCAGCACAAGAAAATCGGGATGCTCTCCAAAGGCTACCGGCAGCGCGTGGGCCTCGCATCGGCACTCATCCACAATCCCGACATCTTGATCCTGGACGAGCCGACCACCGGATTGGACCCCAATCAGATCGTCGAGATTCGCAGCTTGATCAAGGAGATCGGCAAGTCCAAGACCATCATCTTCTCGACGCATATCTTGCCCGAGGTGGAGGCCATCGCCAACCGGGTGATCATCATCGACCGGGGCAGGATCGTGGCCGACGGCCCCATCTCTGATGTGGGTGGCGGCAACCAACAAGAAAACGTGCTGCGCGTGAGCTTTGACAAACCGGGATTTTCCATCCTGCCGATCCAGGCCAGTTACAAGGGCATTCGCATCGAAAACGAAGGATTGGACGGTCGGGAATTCAGCTTCTACTCACCGATGGACCTCGACTTGCGACGCTCCGTCATGGAGCAAAGCATCGCCCAGGACAATCCAATCGCCACATTGCAGAAAAAGGAAAAAAATCTGGAAGAAGTCTTCCGCAACCTAACGAGGGGCTAAGTCGTGCAAAATAGTTTCACCATTTTCAGGAAGGAGGTCGCCAGCTTTTTTAATTCGCTGGTCGGCTACATCGTACTGATCGTCTTCATCATCCTCACGGGCTTGTTCTTTTGGGTGTTTGACGAGCATGTGCTCCTCACCGGCAAGGCCAATATGAGCCTGCTGTTCCAATACGCGCCGATTTTCTTCATCCTGATCATTCCGGCCATCACGATGCGCTCGATTTCAGAGGAAGTGAAGACAGGGACGATCGAGTTTCTGATGACCAAGCCGCTCACCGACTTTCAATTGATCATCGGCAAGTTCACTGCGGCGGCCTTTTTGGTCTTCGTGACGATCTTGCCGAGTTTCATTTTCTACATGACCATCCATGACCTCGCGATGGATCCGGCAGAGTTGCAGGTGACCGCCAACC
>JANMIM010001257.1:0-1957 GCA_031375795.1 Bacteroidota bacterium | reverse complement strand
CACCCTCTGCGGTCTCGGCGACCTGCAACAACAACGGGCAGGCCACCATCACCGCTAGCGGTGGATCGGGTAGCTATTCCTACAACTGGACGCCATTGCCACAAACGACCCCGACGATTACGGGTTTGCCGCCTGGCAACTATCCTGTGACGGTGACCGACCTCACGACGGGCTGCGTGAGCAACACCGTCGTAACCGTGCCTGCGGGCCCAGGTTTGCTGGTACCGATTGTCGCCAACGTGAGCCAAGTCGCCTGCAACGGTGGCTCGAGTGGGTCTGCTACGATCACCGTCTCTGGCGGCGTGGGCCCAGTCTTCTTCTACAACTGGACGCCCGCTGGAGGCAGCGCCGCTACCTCGACGCCATTGCCGGCTGGGACCTATGCCGTGACCGTGTTTGATGCCGGCAACCCAGGTTGCCCACAGAGCATCCCTGTCACGATCACCCAACCCAACCCGATGAGTGGTTCGGTGCTGGCATCCTCCAACGTCACCTGCCCATTCCCGGGCAACAATGGTTCGGCGACGGTCAATGCCGGCGGTGGCGTCGGACCCTACACCTACACGTGGCCATCATCCGCGACCGGCCCAACCCAGACTGGCTTGCTCCCCGGTACCTACAACGTGACGGCAACCGATACGCGTGGTTGCCAGACGGTCATCCCTGTCACCGTGATCTGCATCCTGCCAGTCGAGTACGCCTTCTTGGAGGCCTATCCCGTGAACAAGGACATTTCGCTGGATTGGGAAACGACGACCGAGCTCAACAATCAACGTTTCGACGTGATGCGCAGCTCCGATGGCTTGACGTTCTCCAAGATCGGCGAAGTGGCTCCGACGGCAGTAGCCGGAGCAGGTGCTTCTTACAGCTTCATGGACCGCAACGTGCGCCCAGACCAGATGTACTATTACCAGCTCAATCAGCTCGACTTTGATGGGCAGATCAACAAGTCCAACGTCGTGAATGCCATCATACCGGGCGAACACGAGAGCTTGGTCAAGGCGGTCTTCCCCAATCCGTTTGAGGACGTGATCAACTTTGACCTGCGTCTGGACAAGGAAGCCAAGGTGAGGGTGGAAATCACCAACATCGCCGGCCAAACGCTTGGCGTGAACCGTGAGTTTGACCTGAAGTCAGGCAAGCAGACGGTCAATCTCAACCTGAAGGAATTGTCTGCGGGCATGTACTTTGCCAAGCTCTATGTCAATGGCGTGCCCTCGGGCATCTCCAAGATCGTGAAGGCCAAGTAAGCCGCAATGGCACAATGAAAATGGAAAATGACAGTCTTGTGGCTGTCATTTTTCATTTCTGGAAACTGAAATTTGTGAAATTAGAGGAATTGATTCACCATCTGCCCATGAAAAAGCTCTTCTACCCTGGATTGGTTTTCTTGCTGGTATTTGAGATCGCACGGCTGTATTTCATCATGCCCATGCCCGGCAGCCAACAAATGAACAGCGTCGACTGGGCGCACTTTTTGCATGCATGGCGTTGGGCATTCAGGGGAATTGCCGGGCTGATGATTTTGATGGGAACACGGCAAGCATGGAAGGGGAATCGATGGATTTTGGGCATTGCGACGGCCTTGGTGGTAGCGGTGACAGGGTTTCTGAACCTCAAACTCTCGGCCGACAAGATGTTTTTGCAACCGATAGACGTGATCATGGTGGCGAGCGTAGACAATCGTGTGCCCATGGGGCAGCTCGTGCTGGGCATCACCTCAAGGGCGAAGCCCGCGCATATCCCATACAGTTCTTGGCTTATCACCACCAGGTCATGGCCCAGGTGGCCGACAAGAGACTCATGGTCACCTATTGTTCGGTTTGTCGCACGGGGCGGGTATTTGAGCCGCTGGTCGATGGGAAATTGGCGGAATTCAGGCTGGTGGGCATGAATCACTTCAATGCGATGTTTGAGGATGTCGGCACCGGCTCGTGGTGGCGGCAAGCCAATGGCG
>JANMIM010001249.1:0-1703 GCA_031375795.1 Bacteroidota bacterium | reverse complement strand
GTAGTGGTGAAGTGCGCGTGAAGGTGACCGACCATGGCAGGGAGGGGCTCTTGGGTTATTATTGGAACGAAGTCATCCCGCTCAAATACGGCAAGATTGAGGTTCAGCAAGATGGCTGGGTGGAAGTCACCAAATGGGGCCGCCAAGGATTGTTCAACCCCAAATGCGAAGAAATATTGCCTCCCAAATATGCCTTCGCCCACCACACGGCAGGTGCAACAGATGGGCCTGTGTATGCCTACAAATGGGGAATCAAATACAACTTTGACTTGGAGGGAAATTTGCTTGGCAAGGAGAATTTGCGGAAGAAGAAAGTGCGCTAAGCGAATCATTGGCTAGCTGAAAACCTGAGTCACTTTTCACGGTTCATGGTTCACTTTTCACTTTTCACTTTTCACTTACTCATTCCCCCAAATTCAACGCCACCAAATCCACGGCCAAGACCTTGGAAATGCCTGTATTTTCCATTGTGACGCCATACATCACGTTCGTCGAGGCCATGGTGCGCTTGTTGTGGGTGACGATGATGAATTGTGAGTCTTTGCTGAACTCGCGGATGATGTTGTTGAATTTGTCGATGTTGGCGTCGTCGAGGGGGGCGTCGACTTCGTCAAAGATGCAAAATGGAGCGGGCTTGAGGAGGTAAATGGCGAACAGCAGGGCGACAGCGGTGAGGGTTTTCTCGCCGCCGCTGAGTTGGTTGATGCCGAGGGGGCGCTTGCCTTTGGGCTTGGCCATGATGTCGATGGGGCTCTCCAGCACATCGTCTGGGTTGGTGAGCTCCAGGTCGCATGTGTCGCCGGCATAAAACAGGTGCTGAAACACCTCCTTGAAGTGCTTGCGGATCTGGGTAAATGCGGAATTGAATTTCTCGGTGGCGGTGGTGTCGATCTCTGCGATGGTGTCGAGCAAGGTCTTGCGGGCCTCCATGAGGTCGGTCTTCTGGGCATCGATGAAGTCGTAGCGCTCCTTCATCTCGTCATAGGCCTCGACCGCCATGGGGTTGATCTCTCCGTATGTGTGCAGCTTCTGTCGCAGCTTGAGCATCTCGGTCTCGACCTCGTCGGGATTGTATTGTGCAATGCCGCCCTCAAACAATTCCGCCTCGTCGAGGTCGCTGATGTCGACCTGAAACTCGACAGTCATGCGCTCCTTGAGTCCGTTGAGCTGGATCTTGATGTCGGTGACGCGGTCACGGATGGCGTTTTTCTGCTCCTCCATCCCGTCCTTTTCCTTGCGTGCCTGGCGGATGAGGTCCTCGGTGGCATTGAGGTTGCTGCGCATCTGCCCGGCGATCTGCTCGAGCTTGCCGGTATTGTCCTCCTTGAGTTTCTTTTCCTCGTACAGGGCCACCATCTCATCGTCGTTTTGCAGGTTGGTTTGCACCACGTGGTGAATGTTGTCCTTGGTTTCCTGGAGCTCGATGCGGTTTTTCTCCTCGCTTTCCTCCAAGGTCTTGATCAGGGCCTGCTTCTGCTTCTCGTCGCGCTCCAGCATGTCCAGATGGTTTTTTTGCTGGATGCTCTGGATATTTTGCTGGTTGAATGCCTGGCTCTTTTCATTGAGGTCGGCCTGGCAATTGTCATACATGCGCCGCGCCTCCTCGAGGACGGCGGCCTTCACCTGAAAGTCCTCCCGCACGCTCACGATGAGGGGGCCTAGGCGCTGTGTCTGCTCTTCAAACTCGACGATCTGCCGCTCGA
>JANMIM010001197.1:0-1378 GCA_031375795.1 Bacteroidota bacterium | reverse complement strand
GTGGACGGTGCCTTGGCGTCCACAACGATGTAGTAGGTGCCCGGACTACATATACCGTAATTCAAGACCGAGGAATTGAGTCCGCAGCCATTGTCGTCTGAGGCGATGGTGGTGCAGGAGCTGTTGAGCAAATACAGGTATGTGTCCCAGGTCGCGCCGCCGCAGAGCGAGATGTTCACGCCCGTGGGGGAAGTGACGTTGATGGCATAAAACACATCGTTTCCTGGGCTGGCGGTGAAGCTGTTGGAATAACACTCATTGGAATTGAAGTGCGTGTAGCTCCCAAAGCCGGGCGACACGTTGCCGAGGCTGATGGCGTTGGCGCAGCTCGTGCCCCTGGTGTAGCGCCAAAACGTCTCGACGCGTGGTCGGTAGAAGTTGTTGGAGCCGCAGTTGCCGATGAGGAAGCCTTGGTCGTTCCACTGGCAGGGCGGCCCGTTGCGGTAGTTGAGGTTGTCAAAAAACACAGCTGGATTGCAGCGAATGTCGTCGCCTTCATTCACACAGCCGAAAAAAGGAATGTTGACACAACAAAACAACGGGTCAAATGTGCAGCGCGGGAAGGTCGCAATGTTGCCACAAACCGTGGAGCCGACCACGGTCACAAAGTCGGTGGCAATGTCGTCTTCCCAGGCATCGATGTTGATGTCCAGGTATTGCGGCACGATCGGCGTGAGGTAGGTGAAGTTGAAAATCGTCTGGTTGAAATCGACGGTCGTGTTGGGCACGGTCACGAAGTCTTCCGTCACACAGGTGCCGCCGGTATAGCCCGTTGCGTCAAGGTCTTGGTCGTCACGTGCATAGACCTTGAAGCTGTACTCGTCGGTCGAGAAATTGGCCAGCGGCAAGGGGCCCACCGTCAATGTCAAGTCTGAATTGGAGGGGTTGGTGACCTGAATCTCACGCAAGCGGGCCTGCAACTGGATCGGTCCATCGTTATAGGTCTGGGCAAATGAAAAATGGGTGATCCAAACAAAAATACAAGAGAGCAAGCCTATCCGAGCCTGATAGCTATTCATAGTTTACGAAATGAAGATCCATCCTACAAAGTTGCAATATAGTGAAATCCAAAGAACGCAAAATCGGCGTCTTTTCCCCATTTTTCAATCGTTCTGGGGCAATGGAGGTCGATCGGCGACAAAAGTGGCGGCGATGGGGCGCGAATAGTGGAATCGACGTATTTTTGCCCATTCTGCACCCAATTGCAGGAATTCATCTGCATGAATCAAGATCCAAGCCCTATTTTGATATCGCCAAGGCCGTTGATCGGGCTGCTGTTGCTGAGCATCGGCTGGCTAGGCGGCTGTGCCCAGCCCGGCAAGCCCACGGGCATTGTGGAAAAACAGTTGATCGGCGACTGGGAAGCCGTCGCCGCGCA
>JANMIM010001179.1:0-6968 GCA_031375795.1 Bacteroidota bacterium | reverse complement strand
GCCATGCGCACCCATGCCGACCTGTATGGCCAGCAATTTCGCGTGGCAATCGAGGGCGAGGACACGACGTATGCTGATTTTTTCTGCGACCTGCCTGGACTCTATCAGGTGCGCAACATCCAGACGGTACTATCGGCCGTGGAAATCCTCAGGCAGTACAAAGGGTTCAAAATCGATGATGCGGCGCTCCATGCAGGCATCGCGCACGCAGCCCGGAATTCCGGATTGCGGGGCCGCATGAGTGTGTTGCAGGAGCGGCCGACCGTCATTGCCGACATCGGGCACAACGAGGCGGGGATCCGCGAGGTATTGGGCCATATCGAGATGATGAAATTCGGGCAGCTGCATGTCGTGTGGGGAATGGTCGAGGACAAGGACTTGGGCAAGGTGCTCGCATTGCTGCCGCGCTCGGCACACTACTATTATGTGAAGCCCGATTTGCCGCGCGGCATGTCGCTCGATGTGCTGGTGCCGGCAGCGAATGCGGCTGGACTGGCAGGGGAGGGCTGGCCTTCTGTGGCGGCAGGCTATGCTGCAGCACTGCAGGCAGCAACCCCCGATGACCTGATTTATGTCGGCGGCAGCACCTTTGTGGTGGCTGAAGTGATCTGAAAATGCCTATCTTGAGGCGCAATCGAGGATAAAGCTTGGAAATCAAAGGAAAATTGGCGGTCGTCACCGGTGCCTCACGCGGCATCGGCGCGGCTACGGCCCGCGCATTGGCGGCTGCGGGCGCGCATGTGGTATTGCTCGCACGCAGCGCGCTCGAGCTGGAGCAGCTCACCGAGGAAATTCGCGCAGCGGGTGGCAAAGCCAATTGGTTTGACGTCGATCTCAGCGACTTGGTGCGGATTGAAGCCACTTATGCGCTGATCGAGCGGGAAATCGGCATTCCAGACATCCTCGTGAACAATGCGGGCCTTGGCCGATGGCTGTTCACGGAGGAAACACCCGGTTTGGAAGCTGAAATGATGGTGAAATTGCCATATTTGGCGGCTTTTCACATGACCAGGCTGGTCTTGCCGGGCATGCTCAAGCGGAAATCGGGCCATGTGGTCAATGTAAATTCGCCCGCTTCGGTGATGGTTTGGGGCGGCGCTGCGGCCTATGCATCGAGCCGCTGGGCCTTGCGGGGATTTTCTGAGGCGCTCAAGATCGACCTGCATGGCACGGGCATCGGGATTTCGCACGTGGTGCTCGGCGAGGTGGAATCCAATTACTGGGAAGCCAATCCTGGTGCACGTCAGCGTCTGCCACGCATCGCCAAGTTGATCCCGAGGCTCAGCACCGAGCAAGCCGCGCGACAAATCCTGCGAGCGATCAAAACCAACCGGCGCGAACTCACAGCGCCGTTCATGCTTTGGTTTTTTCGGCGCATGCTGTGGCTCACGCCGGGCATCACGAAATGGCTCGTGGCGATGACAAGTTTTCGGAGAGGCTGAGATTTCCATGTCCAAATCTGAACATGGCCGAGTTGGTAGAATTCCATCTGTATCCAAATCAAGATTGAGAATGCCATTTGAAGCAGCCTATTCGCACTGACCCCTTTGTCCTATAATTTATGTTATGTTAAATAGGAGCTGCGACAAATCCCCCTCCACTTCCTGCATTCGATGATTAACATTTATTAACGCATCGATCTTCCTCTTTCGCCAGACGAAAAAGCAAAGCCGCCGTAAGCAACCTTCGAACGCCGATTGGCGCTCCAGGGAAATGAAAACAACAACGACTCGGAATTCACGCTTTCAAATCGCCCGGCTGCTTGCAGCCTTTCTTGGATTTGCGCTGTTCCTGCAAGTTGTCTGCCTGCCTTTGGTTTTTGCGTCGCATTTGCCCCAAGACCAAAGATCGTCGATGGTCATCGGTTTGGATGAGCAAAATGAACTCGATGATTTGGTTCCACAGGATTTCCAAACAAGCTTCTCTCCCGCTGTTCCATTTTCGTTCAGTTTCTTTGGCCAGCATTGCTGCCTGCCCGATCTCCTGATCGGAACTGATCGCGGCGTTTTGCCGGGTCTGCCAGCCTTTATTTTGCAACATTCCCTTCGCATTTAGCCTACAAAAATGCCATCGGCGCGATCCTGCGACCTGTTCGGATTCCGGACAATGCAGAAAATGCGCCCAAAATTGCTTTTTCGCGCATTTTTAGTATCTTTGTTAGGTTGAAATCAATGTTACATCCAATTAAAAAGATGAATCGAACTGTAGGACGGCTTTTGGCCATCTTCTTCAGCTTGACCCTCTTCTTGGAAGTGGCTTGTCTGCCATTGATTAGCACATTTTCGCTACAAGTCGAGAAGTCCATGGTGGCCGAACTCGACGAAAAAGAAGACAACGACGCTGAAAACCCGTTTGAGGTTTTCAACTTCGCGCATCTCTTGGATCATACCCTCCAGTATGATTTCCAAGCGATTTCAAAGCCCAATAGAGAACTTGCATTTGTAGCCAAGGCGCTCGTGCCCAGCGAGCCGGCCTTCATCCAATACCATTCCTTGAGAATATAGGTCCTTCCAGCCGCTCCCGCAGCGGCATTGAATTCGTGCCATCTGTTTTGCTGTAACCACGTTCCAGTCAAAAAAACAGATTGCTTCTTCTTATTCAATTTCACCTGGGGCCGCATGCGCATCTGCTTCAATGCATGCATCCCCCTCAACGGAAGACATCTATCATGAAACCAGTAAGCACAGAAATTCCATCGACAGCCGATGAAGTACGCCGCAAGGGTTTTGCAGGGTTCAAGGTCAATTGGAAACATGACCTCTTGGCTGGATTTACAGTTTCCTTGGTCGCACTGCCCCTCTGTTTGGGCATCGCCTTGGCCTCGGGCGTACCGCCGATGGCAGGAATCATCACGGCGATCGTCGGCGGATTGTTTGCCAGCCGTATCGCCGGCAGCAATGTCACCATCAGCGGCCCGGCCGCCGGGCTCATCGTGATTACTTTGGGTGCTGTCGAGTCATTGGGCGCCGGCGACCATGCCGTCGGGTATCCGCAGGCGCTTGCCGCCATTCTATTGGCAGGATTGCTGGTGGTGGTATTTGGCTTGCTCAAGGTGGGCAAGCTCGGGGATTTTTTCCCCAGTGCAGCCGTTCACGGCATGCTGGCCGCGATCGGTATCATCATCATGGTGAAGCAGTCCTTCATTGCGCTGGGCGCCCCAGCGGCACACGGCGAATTTTATGAGATCGTGGCACAGCTGCCGGCAGCCTTTGGCAACCTCAACCCAGAGGTCTTTGTCATCGCCTGCATCAGCTTGGCGATATTGATCCTCTACCCCATGATTCAAAACAAGTGGATCAAGCGCATCCCCGCGCCGATGTGGGTGTTGCTGGCGACGATTCCCTTGAGCTTTGTGTTTGATTTGTTCGACGAGCACCATTACCACCTTGCAGGAGCAGATTTCATCATCGGCCCCAAATACTTGGTGACCTTGCCCGCCAAGCTCTCCGATGCCATCGTGCTCCCTGACTTTTCACGAATCGACTCGCGTGTGTTCTGGATGGCTGTCGTGACATTTGCCTTGGTTTCGGGCCTTGAAAGCTTGCTCAGTGCCAAGGCCGTGGACTCCTTGGATCCTTGGAAGCGCAAGTCAAACCTGAACCGCGACCTCATCGCCATGGGCGGTGGCTCGGCTCTGGCATCTGCCATCGGCGGCTTGCCGATGATCTCCGAGATCGTGCGTTCCTCTGCCAACATCAGCAATGGCGGCCGTACCCAATGGGCAAACTTCTTTCACGGTCTATTCCTGCTCGCTTTCATGTTGCTGCTGAAGCCAGTGATCATGATGATCCCGCTCTCGGCGCTCGCCGCGATGCTCATCTTCACGGGCTTTCGCCTCGCCTCTCCCAAGGAGTTTCGGCATATGGCGCAGGTGGGTTGGAAACAACTCGTGGTGTTCATCTTGACGATTGTCGTCGTGCTGCTCACCGACCTCTTGGTGGGGATCGCTGCGGGCATCCTTGCCAAGTTTGTCATCAACATCCTCTCCGGTGCCAAGATCAAAAACCTGTTCTCGGTAAAGGCAGAGGTGGAAACCAAAGCCGAATCCTGCCGGATCATGCTGCACGAATCCCTCGTGTTCTCCAATTACCTTTCACTCAAGAAAATCATTTCCAAAAACGCCTATGGCGGCACCATCGTCTTGGACTTCAGGGATGTAGGTTACATCGACCACACTGTGATGGCCAACCTTCAGGATCTGCAGCATGAATACAAGATGCAAGGCAAGGTCATCGTGCTGGAAAACCTCGACCAGTTGCAAGCTGTTTCCAGCCATCCGCTGGCACCGCGCACGATTTCCGGTCCTCCCAAGTCCTTGTTTGATCACCTGAGCCGCAGGCAGCTCGAGATGATGGTGTATGCCTTGCAGCACCGCTATGACTACCTGCCCGAGGAGTGGGAAGAACATGACCAGTGGACGGGATTTGCAGAAACCGATGGCAAGAACATCAACCGTGTCACCAGTGTCTTTGTCAAGAAAGGTGCCGGGTACAGGCTTACATTGGCCGACTTGAGACTCAGCACGGGGGCATTGCTCACCTTTGAATCCTCAGAAGCAACTTACCTGCGCATCGATTTGCGAACCGAGAGGATTCCGACATTTGTCTTGAGCCAAGAGACCGGTATGGATCGACTCGCCGAGCGCCTGGGGGCACAAGACATCGATTTTGAAGACTTCCCAGGATTCTCAGGCAACTTCCTCCTGCAAGGGCCCGACGAGACAGAAATCAGGACGTTTTTCAAGCCCGAATTGCTCCACCTGCATGAGGAAAATCCTGATATCTTTGGTGAATCACGAGGCGATGCATTGTTGTTCCACATTCAGCGCACGACGGCCAACGAGGCTGGGATAGAGCGGCTCTTGAATTTTGGACATGCATTTTGTGAGTTGGTGAATCAAAAGGAACCCATCGTGGCCGGAAGCTTATGAAGATTCAAGGATGGATTTTGTCGACGTTCCTGCTGTTGATGGCGACCATGGCGCTTGCACAGGGCGAAATGAAGCTGAAGCTCGACGACGATGGCAGCCGCTATGTGAAACTCACGTTTACCAATCAGCTTTGGCTGCGCGGAAACCAGAGCAACCCCGGCACGACCGTGCTGGGGTTGCCACAAGCGAATACGTTTGACATCGGCTTGCGGCGCACGCGCTTGCAACTCTATGGGCAGCCGACCGACCGCATGTTTTTCTACATGCAGTTTGGCATGAACAACTTCAACTTTCTCGCCGCCAATGCCGGCAATCGCAAGTTGCAGGCCTTTTTTCACGATGCTGTGGGCGAATACATCGTTTTCAAGAACAAAAACACGCTCAAGCTCGGCGGTGGACTCACGATCTGCAACGGTCTGTCGCGGTTTTCGCAACCCAGCATCGGCACGATCATGACCATGGATGTGCCCGTATTTGCGCAGACGACCGTCGACCAGACCGATGAGTTCTCACGCAAGCTCAGCGTCTATGCCAGGGGGCAAATCAAGCGCCTCGACTACCGCCTCGTCCTGAGCGACCCCTTCCCCATCACGACCAATGGTTTCGTGCAGCCCGCGATCGGGCCCAACGCCACCTTTGCACAGCTGGGGCACCACCACCAGTATCAAGGATTCTTCATTTGGAATTTCTTGGATTCCGAGCCACACATCACGCCTTATATGCAAGGCACCTACCTCGGCAAGAAGAAGGTGCTGAACCTGGAAATCGGCGCCATCTACCAAAAGGGCGCAACGTGGAGTTTGACGGCTGGTGACACTGCCTACCACCCCATGCTGCACTGGTCGGTGGCGAGCTACCTGGACATGCCGCTCAATGCCGAGACTGGAACAGCAGTCTCGGCCTACTTGGGCTACTTCAGCCTCAACTATGGCCCCAACTACATCCGTAACAACGGCATCATGAATCCCGCGAGTGGCGTGAACTCGATGGGCAGCTTCAATGGTGCCGGCAATGCATTCCCGATGTTTGGGACAGGCTCGGTCGTCTATGGGCAAGCAGGTTACAAATTCAAGAACGACTTGTTCAAGGATTTGGGGACGCTCATGCCCTATGCGTCTGTGCAGTATGCCAGCTACCAACGGCTCAAGGATCCGATGGTCGTTGCCGACATCGGGGTGAATTGGTTGATGTCGGGGCACAGCCAAAAACTGAGCCTGGACTTCCAGAACCGCCCTGTCTTTGCCGCCAATGCTGCCGGTGACTTGGTCACCAATGCACGCAAGAGCGCACTCATCTTACAGTACCAGACGGCATTCTGAGCCGAGGTACCTCATCTCACTACGCGATCTATTGATAGAAAATACTATGAACGCAGATTTGGATCGACCATTTGATCTCCATCATGTGTTGCATGAGCTCAAGCACTACTTGCCAGCACAGGCTCCACTCAAGGATTTCATTCACCACAATACCCTGCATGCCTTTCAAACGCAGAAGTTTCATGCCGGGATCACGCAGGCAGCTAATCTCTTTGGATACAAAATCTCCCTCACCCTGGACGAGTACCGTGAGTTGTACCGTCTGGGCAAGATCAGGCCCGAGGTGCTCCACGACATCATCGTCAAGCAAAAAGGCCTGGCCGCAGCGGAATCTTGGGTCAAGAAGTTGCTCGAAAGGCCGTTGGAGGAATTCCCCAGGCCCCAAGTGGGACGCTTGAGGCGGCTCTGGAAGACCCGTTATCATTTGGATTTGGATGGCTTGGTGCAGCCAGGACTTTTCAGGTTGCTGTGCAGCTACCTGGACCAAGGGATTTCCCTCTGGGATTTCCCTGCATACGGCACAAGTTTCCTATCCTCTGTGCGGGAAATGGAGCGGCACTCCTTCTCAAGCTTTTTTCGCACGGAGCGTCCCCGCAGGCTGCTCAAGGCTGCAAGCCACACCGTCGAGGATTTGCTCAAGATCGTCGTCGGCGATGCCCCCTCCCTGTACAAGCGCTATCTGTTTGATCAGCAATTCTCCCACATATATATATATATAT
>JANMIM010001162.1:0-2391 GCA_031375795.1 Bacteroidota bacterium | reverse complement strand
GGTTGGCTTGCTGAGCGATCAGCTGAAGCATGGCCAAAACAATGGAATTTTTCTGAATTCCAAAAGGGGGAATAGAGGATGGCCCTGAATTGTTGGAGGCGCTACCAATCCTATTTCATGCTGCTAAACATTTTTCTGAGCCGCATCATCACAGGAAACTCTACTGCCTGGTATCCGGTGCCGACGATCTCCCCGATGGGTTGGATGCCTTGGATGACGTTGGTACAGAATGCCTCAGATGCCCGTGAAAGGTCGCCAATCGTAAGTGGCTCATCATCGATCACTTGATACTTGAATGCTGAGGCGACTGTGGCGCAAGTGAGGGCTCGCATGATCCCTCGGATGCAACCGCTTTGATAAGGTGGCGTGTGGATGCGTCCATCGATTACAAGAAACAAATTCGAGCTAGTGAGTTCGGCAATCTCATTGAATAGGTTGAGCAACAAGGCATCGTTGCATGCATTTTGTTGTGCCTGGATGGCCGCAAGCACATAGGGCAGTGCGTTAATGGATTTGGTCCAAGATAGCCTGGAATAGGCAATCGGGTAGTCGTCGGCAACGTGGACTCGTCGAGGCGCTTGAAGTAGATGGGGATGATGGGGGAGGGGATGGATCTCACCGATCATCTGGAAGGCATTGGAGTTGGGCAGGTAGTTGCCGCCGGGTGCCCGGAACGCCGAGATGCGCATCCGTGCATAGCCAGCGCGGGGCTGACCTATCAACAATTTTTCCACAATGGCCCGTGCCCGATGCTCCAAAGTGCCGTCTTGGGGTTCAAAATAGAGGATTTTGGCACCGCTTGCCATGCGATTGAGGTGCAAATCCAGCAGGCGAATCTCGCCACGCTCGACCAACATGGTATCAAATAGTCCATCTCCATAACGTAAAGCACGGTTTTGTGCGCTGATGTCCAATGGACTGTGCAGCCCATGTTCATCGCAAAAAATGTAACGTTCCTGAATTGGCATAGTCTTTGAATAGCGAAACCTGTCGTCGAGGCAATTCACGTCTGCCTTGCCGAATATGGGTAAATTTTACTAAAATTGCGGGTAACTCTGCAGGTATCTTTAAAAACACGATTGCAGCTATGAAATTCACAAAAACAATTCTAGCAGGAATGCTGACCCTGGTGCTGAGCGCAAGTGCTGCGCTGGCGCTGAACCCTTCGCGCGAGTACAAGCAACTCCCAGACAAGTACAACATGACCTATGAGCAGGAGGAGGTCACCACAGCAGACGGCGCCAAGCTGAATGCCTGGTACTTTCCCGCCACAGAGACCAAGACCACGCAGCTGGTCTTGATGTGCCACAACGGCGAGGGCAACATGGCCGACTACCTGCGCAAAGTGGATCAGTTTCGCACCAACGGCTACAATGTCGTGATCTTTGACTACCGTGGCTATGGCAAGAGCAGCGACTTTGCCATCGACAACAACATGTACCTCTACCCACACTTTCAGGACGACGTCAAGGCCATGATCGATTTCTGCCGTCTGAAGTATGTGCAGGCATTCAACATGTATGGTTGGGGCATGGGTGCAGGCTTGGCGCTGGGCATCGGCTGGAACCGCAATGAAATCAAGAAAATCATCGCCGATACCCCCTTCTTGAGCATGGAAGACCTCGAGAAACGATTCAGCAGCTGGGACACCCCAATGGAAGTTCCTTTTGCTGGCTACGACAAGAAATTTGAGCCAATCTACTCCCTGGATGCCGCACCTGTCGTGCTGAAAAACGGCTACAAGCAGGTACTGCTCATCATTGGCAGCAACGACATCCTCTTCAAAGTCGACGACATGAAGGCGCTGCAAAGAAAGCAACCCAAGCTTGTCGCCAAAGACATCTATGTTGTTACCAATCCTGACCGCATCGACAACTTCCTCGTCGACAAGGCCGCTTACTTCAAGGTGATCTCAGAATTCCTGAAATTGCCGTAAAGCAAAATAACTGAAACCAAAAACGGGGAGTCATGCAATACTGGCTCCCCGTTTTTGATTCTTTTTGCGCATGTAGATGGGAAAAAATTGAAAATTGCGAAAAGAATTGGAAAACCGAAAAAAAAGAAATAACTTTGGAGAAGAAGCAGAAGAAGAATGATAGGGAAGATTCGAATCCAGAATTTCAAAACCCTGACCGACTTTGAAATCGAACTGGGGAGAGTGAATGTGATCGTAGGGGCGAATGGTTCTGGGAAAACCAACATTCTGGAAGGAATCGCCATGGGAGCGAGCGCCGCCGCAGACCACCTCCATTACGAACTCCTGAAACATCGATTGCGGTTGGTTTCACCTGGAATGATGCAGTCGGTCTTTGAACCAAAGCCCCTTGCAGGAATCGACATTCATTTCGAAACCAACGAACCCGACGAATCCTATCATTTCAAGCTCGAACA
>JANMIM010001142.1:0-1062 GCA_031375795.1 Bacteroidota bacterium | reverse complement strand
CACCTCCACCCTGGACCAGCACACCTGCAACACCAGCCCCAGCAACCTACCCTGCGCCCCCAACATCCAACAGGAGCTCTATGTCAATGAATATGTGCGCTTTACCATCAACGGTGATACGGCCAGCTATGCCACGGTCGACTTGCAGGGCCACGTGATCGACACCGTGTCGGTGATCAAGACTTGGACCGGGTACAGTGCAAGTTTCGTGACCAGCGGCGCGACCTCGCTGCTCGCACAAGACGGCAGCGCAAGCATCACGGTCACCGGCAACCATGCACCCTACACCTACCTTTGGAGCAACGGCGCTCCGACCGCCACCGTCACCGGACTCTCCCCCGGCAACTACCAAGTCACGGTCACCGATGCCAATGGCTGCATCCACATCGAGTCAGTCACGATCGGTATCACCGTGGCATCGGCCGACCCGGTCGGGCAGGCCATGCGCATCTACCCCAATCCGTTTCAGCACCGCTGCACGATCGACTTTCCAAATCCCGGCCACCACCCCTGCACCTTGCAGGTGGTAGGTATCGACGGCAAGCAAGTGCGACGTGTCGAAGGCATCACTTCCAGCAACATCACCATCGAGGCAGGCGACTTGCAGCCAGGCATTTACCTCGTGAGAATCAGCGGCAAGGGCGGCACATTCTCCGGGAAAATTGTATTGCAATAAATATTTGGCTCACTGCCCTTCTGGAGTGTGGTGTTGGCACCGACGGCATGGGGTCATGCTACTCATGGCACCAATGTCAGATTCAGGAGACATGCGCTCGGCTACCGATCAGGCTGGCCGCGCGCGAGATTTTCATTTTTCGTGCGCGAGGCGATGAACCCGCAAACCGATCGGCCGCAGCCATTCAGGCATACAGGCTCAGCACCTGCTGGGCATGGTTTCCCGATTCCACTTTGGGGATGACATGGGCGATCTTGCCCTGTTCATCGATGATGTAGGTGGTGCGGTGCACGCCATCGTAGGTCTTGCCAAAGGTGGTCTTCTCGCCCCACACACCATATTTTTGGATGATCTGATGCTCGGTGTCGGCAAGGGCGCCTTCGGTT
>JANMIM010001130.1:0-1479 GCA_031375795.1 Bacteroidota bacterium | reverse complement strand
GTAGCCAGCCGATTTCCCCAGGTGCCCGTGGCCGTGTGCGAGGACCGTGTGACGGGCGCGCAGCAACTGCTCGCCACGCATGCGCCAGACATCCTCGTGCTGGACGACGCCTTTCAGCACCGCCGCATCCGCCGAGACCTGGACTGGGTCATGGTCGACGCCACCCGCCTGCCGACGCGCGACTGGCCCATTCCCGCTGGGCGGTTGCGCGAGGCCCTGCGCGGCGTGCGCCGCGCAGACACCCAGATCCTGAGCAAATTCAAGGTGCCGGCTGCAATGCGGGACGCTTTGCAGGAACTCGGTCGCCGGTTTCCCAGCCAGGGCCTCGCTGCCTTTGCCTTGCTTCCGACCGGCATCCGACCCTTTTTCCCGGCCCAAGCCAACCCATTTCCCGACCTGGCCGCCTTGCAGGGGCAGTCGGTGATCGCCTTCAGTGGCATCGGCAACAACCAGCATTTTGAGGACACCCTCACACGGGCAGGAATCACGGTGCGCCATTGCCTGCGATTTCCCGACCACTACCGCTACCGGGAGGCCGATTTGGAGAAAATATTGGCGGTTTTTGAAGCCGAAAAGGAAATTAAGGGTAAATTGCCCCCCGCTTTGATCCTGACCACTGAAAAGGACTTTTTCCGGTTGAAGGCCATGCCGTGGATGCACCGATTCTCGCAACTCCCACTGACTTTCCTCGCTGTAGAAATGGTGCCTGTGCAGGGTTGGGACATGATGGAGGATAAAATCAAAAAGATCATCAAAGGTTCTTGAACATGAAAAATATCAATGAGGCAGTTGCCTACATTCGCCAACACTACAAAGACGAGCCCCATGTAGGCATCGTGCTCGGCACCGGCCTGGGCGGCTTGGTCAACGAGATCCAGGTAGAAAAGGAAATTGCCTACAATTTCATTCCGCACTTCCCTGTGAGCACCGTGGAAAGCCATTTTGGCAAGCTCATCTTTGGCAAGATCGG
Organism: Bacteroidota bacterium; assembly: GCA_031375795.1. Classification (GTDB taxonomy): domain Bacteria; phylum Bacteroidota; class Bacteroidia; order J057; family JADKCL01; genus JADKCL01. The sequence goes on along the minus strand of JANMIM010001130.1, from coordinate 509 downwards.
CGACACCAAGGTCGTGGCCATGCAAGGTCGGCTCCACTACTACGAGGGTTACTCCATGGCCGAGATCACATTTCCGATCCGTGTCATGCGGCTGCTCGGCATCCAGTCGCTGTACATCAGCAACGCCGCCGGGGGCATGAACCTCGGCTACCAAAAAGGCGACCTGATGATCATCGACGACCACATCAACATGCAGGCCGAGAATCCACTGGCAGGCCCCAACCTCGATGAGTTTGGCCCGAGATTCCCCGACATGAGCCGCCCCTACGACCACAAGATGATCTCGCGGGCAGTGGAAATCGCCAACGAAGAAAACATTCGCGCCCACGTCGGCGTGTATGTGAGCGTGTCGGGACCCAATCTGGAGACCCGCGCCGAGTACCGCTTCCTGCGCATGATCGGCGCCGACGTCGTGGGCATGAGCACCGTGCCAGAGGTCATCGTCGCCAACCACATGGGGCTGCGCACCTTTGCCATCTCTGTGGTCACCGACCTCTGTGATCCCAACC
>JANMIM010001109.1:0-5766 GCA_031375795.1 Bacteroidota bacterium | reverse complement strand
CATGAGCAGGCCCATCGTACCGCAAAAGGCCACCAACCCGAGTATTTTCACCACCAAAGGCGTGCCATGCAAGATGCCAAACTGGTTGAAAAATACCGCCAAGGCAAAGCAAAGCCCCAGGAAGATATAAAACCCAATGCGCCACACATCCTGTGACCGTGTATTCTCACTCATGGACACCCAACGATTTGCCTGCAAAGATGGTGAAAATTCTCGTCGGTGGTTTCAAAAGCCGAGCCCGCACGGGTCTTCTGGAAACATTTGGTAGGACGAACAATCCAATTTGGCGCTTTTGCTGCGCGACATCCTACAGCTTCAAAAACCGATAGGCTTTTTGGCTTCGCCCGTCATTCGCCCAAAACAAATACATGCCCTGCGCGAGCTCAGGCAAGGCAATCTGCTCGGGCAAGCCCTCGCCCCGCCTGATCAAGCCGCCACGTGCATCGACCACCTGCCATTGGAAGGCGCGGTCGTTTGGCATTTGCACAAAAAACAAAGTCGATCGCCCCGCCTCCCAGCGCACTTCAAGGGAATGTGACATCTCGTCCTCAATCCCCACCAATGGATTGTGGGCAGGTGTGCCGCATTCCGCGATGGGATCCAAAACCAAGGTGTCGCCATGCTTTTGGTAACACACCATCGAGGCACTGATGTCAGCAAGCGTCTGACAAACCGAATATTGATCCCAGAAGCCCATTTCGAATCCGATCCCCTCAATCACAAATTGGGGGCCGTAAGTCGGCAAAACACAGGTACTCCAATAGCGTTTCCGTGCCTCTGTTCCCAAATAGACCGTGTCGATCGAGCCGATGACAAAGGGGATTTGGTTGTTGTACATGTGCAGTGTGTCGCCGATGCCCAGGGTCGAATCGAAATCATAAAGAAGCCGCTGCGCAAGGTTTTGATCAATCGTCCAAATTCGTCCTGCGCTATCCTCTCTTATCCTTTTGTTAAAGCTGGGAATAATGGGGTTTACCGTGTTTGCAACGAGTGTATTCCAGCAATATCGGTAACTGGACCAGTCGGTATGAATTTGATACCAAGCCTCGCCAACAAGGGAATCCCAACCCACGACATGGTAGCGATAGTCGATCCCAGCTCGGCCTCCCTGTGGGCATCCTGGGCTCGGGAAGGAGTATCCAACTTCTTGCTCAAACCAAGTCACCGTGCTGTCCAAATAATGGTGGTAGGTGATCTGCGCACGAAGCAAAAGCGGCAACAGCAATGCAAGCAATAGGATTGTTTTTTCATGATAAGCCTAATGTCGTACTAAGCCTAACAAATCGCAAATGGAAATTGCAGACCTGTCGGCCAGCATGCGATGGGCATCATTCATGGCGGCCTTATGACCGCGCCCTTGAATTCAAGCTCCCCTGCTTCTCCATCAACCTGCGCATCGAGTCGCCCGTGAATCCCCCCAATCCACCCACGATGCCGCCGATGACCCCCGACACAAAGGCGAGGCCGATGCCGTTCATGGGGATGGGTAGCAGCATAGCAAACCGATCGGGCAGGTCTGAGCCCGTGACCATCGTCATGATGATCGCGGTACCCGTCCAGAGGAGCAGTGCCCCGAGGAATCCCGCCAAGAAGCTGCGTCCACGGTGGCCGTGGATCAAAAAACCCGGCACGGCACCTGCCAGCGCGATGCTCCACCAGGGCATGAACAATGCCAGGACCAATCCCAGGCCGATGACGATCAACATTTGTATTCCGAAGCGCATGGTCTAGCGGGATTTGAGGGTTTGGGTGAATTGCAGGGCAGGATCTTCTTGCTGCGCGTCGCGCAAAAACAGGAGTTTGTGGTACTTGCCGGCCGCCCAGTCGGCGAGGCTGCGGTTGTAGTAGGGGCTGCCGGGATTGCCTGACTGCCCTCCGGGGAATATGCCGTAGCCCACGGGTTCGGCACCCATCTCGACGACCATGCGCCAGCTCGCACCATTGTTTTTGCGGGTGGCGTTCACGATGCCTGCCCCGCCGCCGCTGGGCAGGTGGTCGTAGCTGAATGCCTTCTGGCGCGTGAGGTGCAGCACCTGCACGTTGTTGTAGTTTTGCCAAATGTAGGGGCGCTGCTCGGTGACCGAGTAGGAATCCAGCTCCTCCATGGCCTCGTTGAGCGCACGGGTGGCGACATCCTTGATCGTCTCCCGCTGTGGCGTGCGGTTGTCGTCGACCTCGGGCAGCCCGGCAGAGTCTGCCAGCCAAGCCATGGTGTTGAACAATTCCGGCGACTCGGTCTTGCGCTTGGCGCGGAGCATGTCGTCCTCCCAGATGATCTTGTAGAGCCGTATCATCCATGCCTGCCAGATCGAGGGTGCCTCGAGCTCGGCATCGTTCATGTAATTCCATTGGGCGAGGATCCCCGTCGCCTTCTGGGCATTGGGTTTCAGGCGGTCGCCTTGCAGGGCCGGCAGCAACACAGGCAGGGCAGTCGCCGCAAATTTATTGTAGGTGTCGGTCTGCAACCTGCACATGTCTGCGATCTTGATTCCCTGCATCCCCGCCAGTGCCTCGCTGATGCGCAGGTTGCGCGTGTAGTCATAGCTGCCGTAGATGTGGTAGGGGTAGGTCGTGTCGGTCGCATGTTGGTTGGAGCTGAACAGGAAGCCGCGCTCAGGATTCTTGGCATGCGGATTTTGCTCAAAGGGAATGTAGGCTTGCCAGAGGTGCAACTTGTCGGCTCCGTCCATCACAAAACGGCCTTGGCCCGTCCATTTCACGGGAAATCGGCCCTGTTGCGTGATCGCGATGTCGCCGTCGCGGCTGGCAAACACGAAGTTTTGCCCCGGGCAGGCATAGCCGCTGAGTGCCTTGCGGTATTCGGCGTGGTTCCGGGCGCGGTTCAGGCCATAAAAGGTCGCCACTTCGTCGGTGGAGTCGTGCCCAGCCCAGCGCATGGCGACGTTGATGGGGCCGGCCGAGTCGGGGTCGCCGTAGGTGCGGTCATAGACGACAGGGCCGTGCAGCGTGTACAGCACGGTGTCCATGAGGTCTGGGCCGAAGCGGCGTTTGATCACCTCCACCCGCTCGGTGGTGGGCATCCATTGGCCGTCGTGCCGGTAGGTCTTGCGGCTATAGTCCTGAAATTCAATTTTGTACCAGTCCTCCACATCGCGGCTCGCATTGGTCACGCCCCAGCTGATGTCTTTGTTGAAGCCGATGATGACGGCCGGCGACCCGGGCAGGCTCACACCATATACACTATGTGTGGGCGTGCTGAGCTGGATTTCATACCATATAGAAGGGAGGCGCAGGCCCAGGTGAGGGTCGTTGCAAAGGATCGGGTGGCCCGAGGCGGTCTTGCTGCCGGCAACAGCCCAGTTGTTGCTGCCGTTCATCGGGTCGGGCTGCGGATACATGAGGCTGGGGGCGACGTCGGCGGGTGCAAATGTATCGGGGGTCTGTACCTGCGTCGCAGCAAAGTCCCAAGGCGAACCTTTGGGGACGATGGGGGAGGTGAGCGGTGCCAAATCGGGGAACAGCCGTTCGTAGTCGGGCATGCCCAGGCCTGCGACGGCATTGGTCGCGGTGAAGTCGTCTGAGCTGCCGGTGAGATCCCAGGCCATGAATTTGAGCAGCAGGGCAGACTTGAAAGTGGACCAGGGTTCGGGAGAATAGCCGAGCAGCTTGTATTCCATGGGGAGCTCGGCGTAACTGAGGCTATTGATGTAGGCGTTCACACCATCGGCGTATGCCTCGGTCATGGCCTTGCTCACCGGGTTGGCGTTCATGGCCTTGATGCTTTGCTCGGCGGCATACACCATGCCCGTGCGGCGGCGTGCACGGTCGATGGCGAGCACGCGTGGGTCGTCGATGATCTCGCTCAGGCGGCCGGCGGCGGCGTGGGTTTGAAATTCCATCTGGAAGAGGCGGTCGCGGGCGGTGACGTAGCCCTGTGCGAAGTACAGGTCATGGTCGTTTTCGGCAAAGATGTGGGCGATGCGCAGCGAGTCGTAGCGCACCACCACCTGGCCTTGCAGGCCTTCCAGCGATTCCTCGTCGTCCCAGGCGATCCCGGGCCCCTCCATGTTTTGCCAAAAGCCGTGAAACGGGTCGAGCACGCGCCCAAACGCCAATGGCATGCCCTTGAAATGCATGCCATCGATGGCCCAGCACACCCCCAAAGTGAGCGACAGACCCACCATTGCAACGAAATACCGCGATACATTTTTCATCTGCCAGCAATTTACCCAATTTTTTGGCTGTGCAAGCAATCCACCGCCAGCGCGCACACCAATTTCTTGCCGCGCCCCCGCGGGCATGGGGCCTTTTCCCAGAGATTCAAAGAACCATGAAAATCTCAACGGCTGAAAATCACGAAAAATAGAGGGTGCAAAAATTGCTCAATAAAAATAAAAACAATCGTTTTTGGGGTTTAAAGGGACATTAACAAAAATTCACTGAAAATAATTTAATTCCGTGCAACCGATCGGCGAGTCACGTCGTCTATTAGGCAAGTTTGAAAAATTGTTTTTACTCATTTAGAATATAGAAGCTATGAAAACGTTCGCAAAATTCACCTCCCTCATCCTTTTGGTTCTCACCTTTTTGGCCGTCGCTCCCGCAGCAAAAGCCGCCGACCACAATGCCGACGCCAAGGCCTTCAAAATCCAACTGCGTGGCTCCAACCACATCAAAATCGGCAATGCCGTGACTGCTGAGCTCAATTCGACCTTTGGCGCCGATGCTGAATTGTATGTCGAAAATGCATCCGGCAAGCGCTTGCTCGACACCAATTTGACCATCGATTCCGGCAAGAACCTCGTGAAATTTAATGTTTCCGAAATACCAGCGGGCATTTATTTCATCAAGGTGTTGGCTGATGGCAAAATTGAAACCGCGACCTTTGTCGTGTACTGATTCAAGATTATAATTCCTATTTAATATTTCCACTCGTTCTTTTCATGGGCGACCGAAGTCCTACAAAAAATCGTCACCCTATAAGCCCCGGCAATTGTCGGGGCTTTTTTTACGGGAATTCTCAAATCCGAAATCGGTCGATATTGTTAACCTAAAGTTGTTCATAATCAAACGCAGCCATCATTCAATCGGCGTAGGTTTGCATCGAATTAAAAATCTCATTCAATCTGAAAAAAATGATGAAACGTAAATCCCGATTACAAATTTTATTGGTTTTGTTGATCCTGATTGGCAGCTCCATTTCTGCATATTGCGCGGGTCTCCCCAAGCCATGGCCTAGCAAGGAAAACCTTGGTTACGAGGTCGTTCGTGTCAGAAAAGGCTGCTCGTTGATGGCAAATTTTGAATCCGATGATTATGCCAATGCCACGCTGATTGTGCAGAATGCCTCGGGCAAGGAAATCCTCCACAAGGCTATCGTATTGGATCCCGGGGCAAATAGACTGAGAATCAAGGTCGCCGAGATCCCAGCCGGAGCATATTTCCTCAAAATCCAGTCTGCCAGTGCCTTGAATGAAATGACGTTTGTCGTGAAGTAAATTGCTCATACATTGTTATTGGTTCCAATTTCCGTTCTTTCTTGTGAAATGCACGTCCTACCTGATGGCGTTCACGGATTGCCCTGGTTCCACCGGGGCTTTTTTCATGGCTGCCGATCAGTGGCCTGCTCACGCAAGACGGAATCGTGCACCCATTGAATTGCGGTATTCCAAAGGAAGCGATTATCTTTGTACATGCGCAATTTTGTGATCGGGCTCGGAATTCTCTTGATGGCAGCGTCCATGGCTTGGGGGCAAAACAAAAACCTTGAAAAGGCCGATCAACTGTTTGCCCAAATGTCCTACC
>JANMIM010001095.1:0-2932 GCA_031375795.1 Bacteroidota bacterium | reverse complement strand
CAGTCAGTCTCCTCACCGCCTGAGCATCCGGTAGCCGTCGATGGTGCATTCCCATTGGCCATCGGCATTGAGGTGGGGCGCTTCGTTGATCGTCTTTGCGGTGAAATTTTGGCCGTTTCCAAGCCCGAAAATCAATTTCGTGTGGTCCTTGTTCACCTTTGCCTTGCCAGCCGACCACAGGCCGCAGCCACATTCCAGACAATTCTTTACACAAAGCCAGCCGTATTCACCGTATTCGCCATCCACTTTCATGTACATTTCCTGGGCAAGACCGCCACTGCTGACGATGGACTCCGTGGAGTACCAGGTACCGTTGTAGTTGTCGTCAAATTCGTCGATGAATTCCCGGCCACATCCTGAAAAAAAGAAACCCACGGCCAAAACCAGGAAAACGCGCAATGGCGTTTTCATGCACCAAATTGGCTCAAGTGGTGGTCGAGGTGCTTGTAAAACATCATGTTCCATTCCTCCTTGCTGAGCTTGCCAAAGGACAGCGATTCCTTGCCCTCAAAATGGGCCTGACCGAGCTGCTGGGTCTTGTTGATGTAGGCGATGAGCCGCTTCTTCTCGACCTCAAAATCGCGCGGATCGGTGATCTTGAAGCCGCCACCCGTCGGGCTGTTGTGCTTGTAGGGTTTGTCTGAAAGCACCGCGCCTTTGACAAACAGCTTGAGCATGAAGCGCACAAAACCATTGGGTTTCTTGTGGTTGCCGTCGTAGACCATCTCATACGTGACGCAGCAGTGCGCAAGCATTTGCCCGACAGACATCTTGCCCCATTTGGGTTGCGTCTCGGGTGTGAGTTGGTTGATGCGGGCGATGACCTCGCTGGAAACCTTTGAATCGAAGATGTTTTTCATGTGTTTTCCTAATTCTTTAGCTGCGATACAAGGCCGACCATGATGGTCGGAACGATCGTATAAAGCTAACCTTTTGTCTTGGCTCATCCAAATACGACCGCAGGCGGCGCACAATTCACCGACCAATTTGCCAGCTTTCTTGGGTGAATCATCCACCCTTTGATTGGCGGCTACCCCTTGGGTTTTTTGCTGGGTTGGAGGCGAATGAGGCCTAGCGCACGGTCCACCGACAGGGTGTGCGCGAGCAGAAAAGGATAGCCGATGTTGATCGCCGGAAATCCACCGGAGATCAGGGTGATCTCCGGGTCTTGGAGCTGGATGTCGCCGATTTGGATCATGCCGATGAGCTGTGATTTGTAGATTTCCACTTCGCCGCTGCCCGTGAGGGCCTTGGCGAAGAGCACAGGCTCGCCCTTGAGCGCCAATTCCGATTTCCATTCGAGCGGAAAGGTGATGTGCTCGGGGCCGCCGCAGTCAAGGTTGGCGGGCATCTCCTTGCCGTTGACTGAGATTTTGGACTCCAAAATCTCGGAGTCCTCCAATGCGATCACTCCGCGACCGCCTGCCTTGAGGATGCCGCGCTGCACGCGCAGCCTTGCGTGTGCATAGTCGATCGTCACGCAATAGCCATCAAAAATGCTCAGGCTCACGATGCCAGCCACACCCGGCGGCAAGAAAATACCTTCGTCGGGTACCGCGACGCCAGCGACCTCGCTCGTTTCAAAGCCCCCGATCGACAGGCCATGCACCACAATATTTCTCGCTTGCACGGGATGCGGGTCGTTTGGCCTTCCCACAGCCGTGAAGCCTTCCCCTTGCAGCTTGTTTTGCGTCGCAAAGGACTCGCTCAAGGTGAGACCACTTGTGCCCGTGTCAAAGATGAATTTGTTGTCGGGTTTCTCGGCGATGCGAGCGCGTATGACGATGAGATTGCGGTCCATTTCAAATGGGATCTCAAATGTCTTGCCGGCCGGGTCGAATGATGGATCCTTGGCGAGGGCGGGAGCCGTCATTCCCAGCAAGCAGCCCATCAGAATCAGAAGATTTTTCATGTATTTTATGTTGATGCACATAGTTGGTTGCAGATTTCAGCTTTGCGAGATTTGTGCACGATGCGCAATCCTCCTGAAAAGTGCTTGTCACGCGCCAATTGCGTCAAGTAGCCGTCGATTTTAGTGCATGTGTCGTTGGGCAGGACGACGGTTCCTGAGATGGGTTTGGCCTTGTCGGGCAGGCTTGTTGCGCAACTCGCTGCTAGGAGCAGGGCCAATAATAGGAGAGAGGCCGCACCGATGATTTTCATTTTGAACATGGCGCAATATACTCAGCATTAATGGTTTGAGATGTTAAAACAAGTTAGTTTTGGTTAAGGTTTATGTTTGGGTCGCAGATGGCGATTGCCTGGGGGCGATGCACCTGCCTGTGCATAGCTTGGGTGTTCCTCGGTTTTCACCTCGGGCGCTTTGGCGGGACGCTTTCAGATTAATTTTCTGTTGCTCGAGCTTACGCCATGATCGCTTAGGATTGATTGAAATTTAATATTCCTATCGGTTTCTTTGCCAGTAGCGAGTACAAGGCATGCCATTTCGACCGGAGTGATCGAGGGAGCGTAGCGACCCGATCACGGAGCGGAGAAATCTTGCGCCTATAGTAGCACCTCCTGCTTGACCACACTGCGGACAAGGTACGGTGGTCAAGCATGGCTCATCAGCAAAACGGTCATCTAGAGGTGTATCGTAAGGCGCTACCTCGCTGCTCGAGGTCGTCTCCGCTGCGTCTTTGGATATTTGCTGCGGCTCCTTCGGAGCCTTGCTAATACCCAAAGACGCAGCGGAGAAATGACACGCAATTTGGCTACCGGACAAGTTGCCGATCAGCTCATTTTCTCGCGCTCGACCTCACCTCAGTCCGCTCCGAACCTTGCTTTCTCCACGGCTGCGTTGATGACCTTGTCCTTGTCCTTTTCGCCATGGTAGGGCACGAGGAGGTGGACGCGGTCGTTTTCTTTGATCTTGGTGGGGATTTTGGCGCCGGGGCCGAGGACCCTGATGTTCTTGCCCTTCATGAATTTG
>JANMIM010001094.1:0-10063 GCA_031375795.1 Bacteroidota bacterium | reverse complement strand
GAGGGCAAGGGTGGCAAGATGTCCCTGGTGATGACTGGACTCCGCAAAAAATACCAAAGTGGTAAGATCAATGTTGCCGATCGCCTGAACATCGCGGTGATGCTTTCCTTCAACCTGCAGCTCGCCGACACCGCCCGCTCGGTGCCCCCCAAGTCTGAAAAAGCGCTGGAGATGCTGGAAGGGATGATGCTTGCCTTGGATTCGCTGGCCAATCGTCTGAACAAGCAGATCAATGTGAGCATTTTTGATACGCGGGGCGACACCACGCTCGTCCCCAAGCTGCTGGATAGCCTGCAACGCTTTGATCCCGACGTGATCATCGGCGACATCAAGACCGGCTTGGCCACCGCCATCAGCGACTGGGCAGAGAAGCACAAGGTCGTGCACCTCATTCCCCGCAACCCACTTACCGAACTGATTACCAACAAGAAATATACCTTCTTGGTGCATCCCTCCTTGCGGGTGCATGGTGCCCAGATCGCCCGGTTCATGGTCGACAAGCAAGGCAAGCACAAGTTTGCGATCCTGAACGACCGCTCCTATTTTGCCGACAAGTTCTCGGCCGGGTTCAAGAATGCCATTGCCAACGAACCGGGCATCACGGTCGTGGAGAAGATTGTGCCCTCCAAGTATGGCGAACTGCAGCCCAAGCTTGCGTCTGAGCTGCGATCGATCAAGGATGGCGGCTACGATGCGATCTATGCCCCACTCGCCAACGAGGAGAGTGCCGGCTTGCTCATGGCCAAGCTCAACTATGACAACGTGAAGATCGAGGTGGCAGGTGGCCCCGATTGGGAGACTTTTTCTGTCATCGACCAAGACCTGAAGTCGTCCTACAAGCTCAAGTACTCCTCTTTTTACTTTGAGAACAACGATTCGGTGGCATTTGAGGGCTTGTACCGCCATTGCTTGCAGACCTACTCCTACCGCCCCAGCATGAATACCGTGCAGGGATATGATGTGATGATGTGGCTGCTCACCGTGAGCAAGGGCATGAATGGCACCAATAGCCTTGCCGACCTGATCCGCAAGTCGGCGTTGTACCACGGCATCCACCAGGATTTTTATTTCGACGACCAGCAGGACAATCAGAAAATCAACATCCTAGAATACAACAATGGCCGACTTAGTAAGATCAACTGAGATCAAGAATAGCAAGGCGCTTTTCATCGAGGCGCAAAAGGTGATCCCCGGCGGCGTCAACAGCCCCGCACGTGCGTTTCGCAGCGTGGGCGGCGACCCGATTTTCATACAACGTGCCGAGGGGCCCTGGATGTGGGACGAGGACGGCAACCGGTACCTGGACCTCATCAATTCTTGGGGGCCATTGATCCTGGGGCATGCCCACCCTGTGATCCTGGGTGCGGCCGAGGAAGCCTTGCGACGCTCCTCGAGCTTCGGGGCACCCACCAAGTTGGAGATCGAGATGGCCAGGTTGGTGTGCGCATGCATTCCCTCCATCGAGAAGGTGCGCATGGTCAATAGCGGCACCGAGGCCACCATGAGCGCCATTCGCCTCGCTAGGGGATTCACCGACCGTGAGAAGATCATCAAGTTCGCGGGCTGCTACCATGGCCACGGCGACAGCTTCCTGATCGCTGCGGGGAGCGGGATGATGACCAATGGCATTCCAGACAGCAAGGGCGTGACGCGCGGCGTGGCCCAAGATACATTGACCGCAGCCTTCAACAGTCTCGAGGACGTCGAGGCCCTGGTCAAGGCCAATCCGAAGGAGATCGCTGCGATCATCGTGGAACCGGTCGTCGGCAACATGGGCTTGATCAAACCCGAGCCCGGATTTTTGGAAGGTTTGCGGGCGATTTGCGACCGCGAGGGCATCTTGCTGATCTTCGACGAGGTCATGACGGGCTTCAGGCTCTCGCTGGGTGGCGCGCAGGAGTTGCTCGGCGTGCGTCCCGACATCACGACGCTGGGCAAGATCATCGGCGGGGGACTGCCGGTCGGTGCCTACGGTGGTCGTGCGGAGATCATGGATTTCGTTTCGCCGATGGGGCCGATCTACCAGGCGGGTACACTCAGCGGCAACCCCGTGGCGATGGCGGCTGGCAAGGCCATGCTGGAATTGCTCAAGGCTGACTCGGAACTGTACAAGCGACTGGACGTGGTCACGGCGATGCTGGCACAGGAAATGCAGCAAGTATTCGACAAGGCCCGCATCCCGATGTGCATCAACCGCGTGGGCTCGATGATCACGTTTTTCTTTCATCCCGGCCCTGTGCGGAATTATGAGGAAGCCAAGAAGGCCGACACCGCACTTTTTGCCAAGTTTTTCAAAGGACTGCTGCACCGAGGCATCTACCTGGCCCCGAGCCAATTTGAGGCCCTCTTCATCAGCAACTGCATCACGGCATCTGAGGTCGGCATGATCGTCGCGGCGACCAAAGATTGGCTCCTAGAATACAAAAAATGATAATTCACTGACAATGTTGGCTTTCCAACATTGGAATGTGTACAAGAAATTCAATCTTTCTTACTGCCTTTTGTTGCATTTTTTTGCAAACCTGAAATAATTTCCTCAAATTCAATCCCAAATGGTGTGGTATGGACTGTTGGATCCTACCACCCAGAGGTAATTTGTCAATTCGGTATCCGGGATGAAGCTCAAAGTTTCAATATTTCATGCTGTTTTGCTCCTTTTTGTAGGCTCTGTTGCCGTTGCCCAAAATGTGGGGATCGGGACCTCCACGCCCTTGAGCAAGCTTCATGTAAGCACCAACGCGACTGCCGACGGCATTTTGATTGACAACATCGCTGGAAATGGCGACCCTCAGCTGCAATTTGCAGTCGATGGCCAGCCGATGGTCACGATGGGCATCGATGACAGCGATGGCGACAAGTTCAAGATCGGCACATCGGCCATCACGAGCAGCACGCGCCTCACGATCCAAGGCAACGGCTACATGGGCATCGGCACCACCACCCCCAATTACCATGTGCACATCACCGGCAACCGCGCCGGCAATTACCTCGCCTATTTCCAAAATGCATCCGACCAGGGCGCGGGCATCGTCGGTTACAGTGGCAGCACCTACAATGGATTGGGTGGGATCGCAGACAATGACGGCGGCTTGGGAATCTATGGCGTGCACCTGCCTGCCGTCGGCAACGGCTGGGCCATCTGGGGCACATCCAACAGCTCAGATGCCATCGGGGTACGCGGCACCATACCGACCACCGGCTCATGGCTGGGCTATGGGGGATATTTTGCAGGCGGCATTGGTTATGTCAATGGCCTCTACAACCTGAGCGATGCACGTGCCAAGAAAAACGTGGAACCACTTGCCGACGCCCTCTACAAAGTGCGTCAATTGCAAGGCGTCACCTATCAGTATGATGCCGAGCATTTCGGCCAATTCACCGGAAACGATACCCGCAGCTACACAGGCTTCATCGCCCAGGATGTCGAGCGGATCGTACCCCAAGCGGTGGCCGAAAAGTACATCGTGAGTGACGGAGCTTCCACCAAAGGCCCGATGGCGGACATGTCTGGCGTCGAGCGCCAAACCGTCAAGGTCGTAGATTATGTTTCCCTCGTTCCTGTGCTGGTAGAAGCCATCAAGGAGCAGCAATTATACATTGAACAACTGGAAAAGCGAATCCAGGAAATCGAAAGTCATCATTGAAAACGTGATATGAGAAAGAATTTTACAAAATCACTGCTTGCTTGCTTGGTCCTGGCCGGATGCACTCCCCTCATGGCCCAAAACGAGTTTTACAATGATGGGGCTGCAGTGCACGTGCAGGCAGCTGGCCTCATCTTTGTGCAAGGCGATGTGATCAACGATGATCAAGGTGGCAATATCGGTACGATGCGCAACTTGGGTGCCATCCAGCTCACCGGCAACTGGAGCAATACCGGTACAAGCAACGTATTCACGCCCTTGGATCCCGGTACAACGACATTTTTGGGTACGGGTGCCGTCCAAACAATTGGCGGCACAACTGATACCTACTTCAACAATCTCACGATCAGCAAGTCTGGTGGTGCGACGCAAGAAGTCAGGCAATTGCGCGGTTCATTGTGCGATGGCATCTTGAATTTGACAAATGATTTCCTGAATACACAGACCTTTCAATTCTTGGTATTCAGCATCAATCCCAGCGCCATCCAGCGCACAGGGGCCATCCTACCCAACTACAATTCCAGCATGACCGAGGGCTATGTCACGAGTACACCGCTCAGCGCTGGCAGGTTGGTTCGCCAGACCTCTGGAGCGACGTTTCCAAACGTGCCCTATTTGTATCCAGTTGGAAATTCCACCCGTTTTCGTCCTGTCGAGGTCACCCCACAGGCTGGCGCTGGAACCAACGTCTACGGGGTACAATTTGTGAACGTGCCTACCCCAAATACAAACTTGCGGTCAGCCACCTTGAACACCATCAATCCCGCATGGTACCACTTCATCGACCGCGGGGCTCCCAGTGTTTCTGAAAACGTGCGCATCTACCACGACTTCGTTGCCGACAACGTTTGTGACATCTCCAAGGTCACCATGGCCGAGTGGAACGGTACTTTGTGGGAGGATCTGAGCGCGACGACCAGCCAAAACAATGCACCGCAATTGTCGTGGACCCAAAAAACCGGCTACCCAGGTGCCTACTCACTGCCGGCCTGGACCCCAGGCCCCCCCACCCCATTTGCTTTGGCGGGCCTTTTCATGCCCTCAGGAGACAACTCTTGCGTGTTTCCGGTAGAGTACCTTTCCTTGACGGCTCGACCATTGGAGACGACGATCATGCTCGATTGGGAAACCGCGACCGAGGTGAACAATGCTGGCTTTGAAGTCTACAGGAGCACCGACGCGATTAATTTTGAAAACATCGGCTGGGTGACTGGCTCGGGCACCACCAATAGCGCGAGATCCTACAATCTCGAAGACCGGCAGGTCGTCCCCAATCAGCGCTACTTCTACCGCTTGCGTCAGCTCGACCTCAACGGCGGCGAGGCCATCTCCAACACGGTTGAGGCCATCCTTCTCAAAGGCCAGGATTACGTGGTCGGCGGCTTCTTCCCCAACCCATCCAATGGCAACGTCAATCTTTGGATGAGCCTCAACAAGGATGTGGACTTCAGCTTGGAAGTACACAATGCCATCGGTCAAATCGTGCATACCGAAGCTAGAAACGTAGATTCCGGCTACAACAAGCTCGACTTTGACTTCTCCAAGCTGGCCAAGGGAAGCTATATCGCCCAAGTGAAACTGGGTGGACAAGTCATCACCCGCAAGTTGGTGATCCAATAATTGAATCTTATTTTGGGTAAAAAACCTCCGCAGAATCCAATTCTCCGGAGGTTTTTCATTGCACCAATTCATATTTGCCTTAATTTTCACCCATGAAATCCATCGCGTTCCGTTTCGTATTGCTCATTGCAGCAGTCTTTGCCCTCTGCAGCAGCGGTTGGGCTCAAAAGGTTAAGGAAAAGCCGGTTGCCGGAGAAACCAAGTCGGTCACCGATGCACCCAAGGGTGGCGTCGACCCCCAATACCAGCGCTACCATCAGATCTATGAATCTGCGCTCAACTACAATGATTATGCGGTAGCGACCGATGCACTGTACCATCTCATCGCCCTGCAGCCCCAGAATGTCGCCCTCAAGGACACGCTTGCTGCGGTTTATTTCCAGCGTGGGGCTTGGCCACAAGTCGTTTTGCTCACCACCGAAATTCTAAAGGCAAACCCCGAAAACCAAGGCGCTTTGGAACTGCGTGCCATCGCCAACCAAAGCCTCAACCGCGCCAAGGAATCCTTGGAAGACTATGAGGCATTGTACAAAAAGACCCAAAACCCCTACCACATCTATGAAATCGCTGCCCTACAGCTCTCGATGAAGCGTTTTGGTGAATGTGAGGGTTCGATCAAAGTCCTGCTCGGCGACCAGTCGATCAAGGACAAGACGATCGTCATCACGGTGCAAGATGGCCGCTCACAAGACGTGCCATTGCCTGCGGCTGCCTTCAATCTCAACGGCGTCCTCGACATGGAGCAAGGCAAGAAGGATTCGGCCAAGGCCTATTTTGAGACTGCGATCAAGATTTACCCTGAATTCCTGCTCGCCAAAAACAACCTCGAGGCGCTCGAAAAGCTGAAATAAGGATCATTCTGGGATCGAATGCCGAAACGGCTCGGCGATCGACCCATCGGCTTTGATCCTCCAAAAACATCGAATGGGCAGGACATCCACTGCCCATTCGGCTATTGAAGGCCGCCGATTTCATCACACCGACAAGTCAAATTCCGCCGTGTGCAGGATCTTTCCATTGACCAAGACCTCCAAGATGTGCTGTCCCGCATGGTGCTTGCGGGTCGTGAAGTCTTGGATACGCTGGCCTTTGGAGAGCTCGACTTTTTCTCCCGGATTGAGCGTCAATTCCTTGAGCTTGAATACCTTTCCCGAGAGATTTCCGGCTTGCTTGCGGTAGTGGATGCGGTAGTCGACGACGAGTTTTTGGGCCTTATCCTTGGTGGATCGCAGCTCAAAGGCAAATTGAAGCCGATCCCCCAGCTTGATCTTGGTGTCGGTGATCGAGAAATCGCTCAACGCCACGCCCAAGTCGTCTTCGAAGGCAAAAATACGCAAGGACCCCGGATGCCCTTTTTTGATGAGGGTGCGGCAGGCATGCTTCACGATCCAAGCCGTGTGCTCATTTCCCAAGTCCCAGCTGCCGACCAATGCCAGCATGTAGTCGGTATGGTCCTTGCTGAGGTCGTTGAGGTGATTGGCGACGGATTTGCGCACGTAGAGGGCGGAATCTGCCCTGAGCGTCTCTAAAATGGGGCGCGTGAGTTCCGGCTCGGCGAGCACGGCGTCCAGCTTGAAGGACCACGGCAACCTCGGGCGGCTGCCCTCGGAAGCCAATCTACGCACATGCTCGTTTTTGTCTTTTGCCCACGTCTGCATCACCTTCATCATCGCCTTGGGATCCTCACGAATGAAGTGCCGGACCGCAAACTCAGAGGAACCAAATTGCGTGAAGAATTTCAATGCATCCAAGGAGGCCTCCCCGCCTGCAAGCCCGAATTGCGCAACAAAATCTGGGAACAACAGGTTTTGGTAGCCCCTTGGCATCGCGGGGATCACATTACTCAGGATGCCGAGCGCCTCGTGGTAATCTTGCGGCAGCTGTCGCTGTAGGACGACCACGCAATGCCGCATGCGCTCATTCAGGGAGCGTGCTTCAAGTCCTTCGCAAACTTCGGATACGAAATTTTTTGCAGAAAAGGGTTTCCAGACTTTCTGGATCGCATTTGCCAAGCCTTCAAAATAGGATCGGTCAAACATGTCTTTGAGTGCCTCAGCCATGGCCAAACTTAGGAAAATAGCCGCAACGGACAAAAAGCCCAAACCAAAGACGCTGCTCCCATCAAGGCAAAAACCGTCGGCATGCGTATGCCGACGGTTTTTGCAATCTTGAGATGGACTTAGCCTTACTCCATGCGCCTGCGGTTGCCCGCTGCGTCGCGCATGAGTTTCTCCAATTCGCGGGCAGCGTCGCTGCGCAGCTTGGCGACCATGTCCACGCGGCTGCTGCCGCCTTCCTTGAGGATAAAGGTGTCGCAGATTTGGATCAAACCTGCACGCTCGAAGACTGGCGCCAACTTCTTGTCGTCCATCGGATCTTCCAAGTCGATCTTGGGGAGCAGCTTGCCATATTCGACATCGCTGAGGTCGCCCTTGAGGAGCTTGACCTTTTCCTCGGTCGTCTTGGCCTTGTTGTAGGCGGCGAGTTTCATGTCCACTGCTTTCACGGCCTTTCGGCTCGTTTCGTGCCTGAAGATCCAGAAACCCGACTCCGTGGTGGAATAGGCCGTCCATTCCTTGTCGGTCATGAGTCCCGACGGATCTTGTTGGCCCTCGGTGCGGCCACGCATCTCGCCCATCATGGCCCCAAAGTCGCCTTGCTCCTTGTTGAAATCGATCTTGGTCAGGCTCTTGAGCATGTCCACCATCTGCTGCTGCTGTTCTGGGCTGTAGCCGCTCGTGGGGTCCATGATGTCGTGGTAGATGCGCCACACGACACGCTGGTCGTCGATCTTCTCGCCTTTTTGCAGCACGTCGAGCGGTGTCACCACCTTGGCATCGACCATGGGCTTGGTGCTGGGCATCGCACCATCTGAACCAAACCCGCTCATCTCGCGCACAAATTCGTAGCCGCCATCCTCACGCGCCACCATCTTGCCGTGCAGCAACCAGTCGCCGAGGTCCCACTTCTTGAACTCGTAGCTCCAAAGTTTTTTCTCAAAGAAGACGAATGCCTTCAGTTTGATCTCTGCGCCCACCGAGGCATGCAAGCCGGCTTTCAAGGCCACATCCACTTGCGGCTTGTCTTCTTGCTTCTTGCTGATCGACATCTTGTTTTGCTCGCGGTCCCAGAGGACCACGCCCGTGACCATGCCCTCGGCTGCCGCCGAAATCGAGGCCTTGGCATACAAGCCTGCCTGGATCGCGATGATGAGCTCGTGGCCGACCGTGGCATGCAGCTCGACCTTGAGGTCGCCAAATGCCTTGATCGCCGCGTCGCCGCTCACCTTGAAGCGCTCCTTGCCGTCTTCCAATCCCGGCAATTTCTCCAAACCCGCCCCGATCGTCGCGCCCACGCCTACGCCGGCGCTAATGCCGCCGCCCACTGCGAGACCCGGCAAGATCGGAATGTCCATGCTGATCGCCGGTATGCCGACTTCCTTGTTCCAGGAGCCGCGTACCCAGCCGCCGGGTCCCTGTGGCTTCTTGCCGGTGCTGTCCTTGCCGTCGTTTTTGTAGAGGCCGTCCTTGCTGCCCTGGCCGCCCGTCGTGTACTTGTCCAGTTGGCCCTCGAGCTTGCTGCCTAATCCCTCGCCGAGGCCGATCTCTGCATTGGCGCTGTTGTAGCCGACGTCGAGGCCCATGAATCCGCCTTCCAAGGCTTCCACGATCTTTTCCCAGCCTGCGATCTCCAGGCCCTTGGGGCCGAGTTTCACTTGGTTGGCGGCTGCGGTGAAAACCAAGACGCGCACGCCTGCAAAATCCAGCCATTTGGCTGGGATGCCAGGCAGCAGCGTTTTCAGGTCTTCCTTGCTTACATCCTTTTCTGGGCTGATGATCTCTTTGCCGTATGCAAAGGTCGCGGCCAATCTTTCAGCGGTGAAGGTCACTGAGCCGCCGGCATCCTTGCCGACCTTGCCCTTGAGCATGCGCAGGAGCAATTGCGTGTCGCTGGACAAGCGCACACCCAGACGCATCTCGTCGACGGCCGCGAAGAGGCCCTCTGCTTTTTTGTAGCCAAACTGTGCCTTGGGCACGTCGAGCGTGATGCCCGCAGGCAGGGTCATGCCCATGCCCGCGTGTAGTTCCATGTTCTCCAAAGCGCCATTCACCCAGTCCACGCTGCCGCCGACACCGGTGAATTTGAGCACGTTCTTGATGGCTTCGATGTCTGTGGCGCCATCGAGGGTCGCGCGGATCTCGGTCGGCTTGCCGGTTTTGTCCACGCTCACCTTGAATGCACCGGCCAACTTGTAGCCAAAGACATCCAACTGCACGCCTTTGCCCGCAAATTCGAGGCCCTTCTCGGTGAGCTGACCGTCGATTCGCTCAGTGAGGAAGACGCCGTTGCCAAAGTCCAACTTGTTGACGCTCAGGTTCAAGATGTTGATGCCCTGACCGCTTACGTACTGGAGCTCATGCAATTGCACGCTCTCCATGCCGAAGATGTTGAACAATTTGCGGCCTCCAAACTTGAGGTCGACGTCGTGTGCACGGGCCACCCACTTGTCGGGGTCTGCAGTGTTCACATCAAATTCGCCGCCGCCGAAGTCTGGGGAATTGAACGAGCCTTCAAACAGGCCGTCTGCATACTTGCCCATGATCTCGAAGCCAAAGGCATGCGCCTTGAGTTTGCGGATCGCGAGGCTGGTTTCACTTTTCTTTTCGCTTTCCTTGCCTGCCTCCTTCACGCTGTCATCCTCGCCTTCGCCGCCAAAGCTGTAATTGACATTGGTGGTCGTGAGGTCCATGACGAATGTGTCGATGCCGCCGACGCTCTTGAACAGGTCGGCATTGAAG
>JANMIM010001072.1:0-4471 GCA_031375795.1 Bacteroidota bacterium | reverse complement strand
CAACAATACCGAGACTTTCCGTATGACCAATGGGCAGCGGCTGCTTGTGGGCACCACCACGCTCACCGCACCCGCCACGCAGAAAATGGAAATCAGCTCCATCGGCGATGCCTTGTATGCACACAGCGCCAACGTAGGTGGGTGGTTGGGCTATGAGACCAACTTTACCGTCGGAAGTGCAGGTCCTTTGCAGGGTGCGGGCATCTGGGCGGCAAACCCCACTGCAGGCTATGCCTCCTCTTATGCCCAATCCTCAGGGGCAGCCACGGTCGCAGCCAACATCAACTTCTCATCGGTCTGGATCGCAAGCTACAACTTGGTCGACAATGCTTCGGCCACATTTAATCCCCCGGGCGTCTATAGCCAGCTCAACATTACCAACGCCACCTTGGGTGGGGATCAAATTGCCATCCGCGGTCTCAGCGAGCGTGGCACCACTGCGGGCAACCCTGGCTTTTCGGTCGGGATTGAGGGTACCGGCGATTCCCAAACGCAAGATGCAATTGGGGTGGAGGGGTTTGCCTATACCAACTCCTCGACTCGAGCAGGGGGCTATTTTGAGGCCTTGAACTATGCTGGCACCTCACAAGCATTTGCATGGGTGGGTACCACCGTTGGAGGGATAGCACGCAAGATCACAGGAACGAATGCTGTGAGTGAAATCATCCCAACCCCCAACCATGGCCGCATCACGATGACGGCTCCTGAAGCACCTGAATACTGGTACTACGACTATGGATCCGTGAACTTGGTCAATGGTCAAGCCCATGTCGACATCGACCCGATCATGGCCGACATCGTCGTGATCGACGCCAACAATCCTGTGCGCATTTTTGCAACACCTGTGGGCATGCTGAATTACAACGGTGTGACCATGATGAATCAAACAAGTACAGGCTTTGACTTGGTCGAAGTCAATGGCGGCAACCATAGCGGCAGGATCGATTACCAATTGGTGCTGCGTCCCAAAACAGGCTTTGGCGAAGGTCGTTTCCCACAGGCTCCTGGCCCAAGCCACCTCAAAGCCAGCGAGGAGCCGGCTGCTTGCAAAGCCGCCAACCAACCCAACCCCAACAATATCTTCTATTGGCCAGCCGATCATATCCAATATGGCTATGACCCTGCAGATTACACGGGCGTTGGTTCGATCGTAAGAGGCGGTCCCCACAACGGCATGTACAAGCGAGGGGAAGGCAAATACAGCAAGAGTATGCCAATGCAAAAGCCCCTTTGAGGTCTATTTTGCAAAGGATCGATCAAAAATCCCCGCCAAGCCTAGTGCTTGGCGGGGATTTTTCATTGGACCCCGGCATCATTCCTTTCTCGTCAACACGCCGCAGCAGCCCGATCATCTGAGTGAGTCGACAAACGATATCGACCAACCAAGGATGTGTCGGCAACTGAGAATCGAATCGAATCTGGGAAAACAAGGCAATCAATTCTCAAATGCCTGATTAAAAGCACAATAACACACATTTTGTCGACCATAAGTGGCCAAATCAATAAAAAACCCTGCGATTTGGCCACTTATAATCACTCAGAACGGTGCAATGCAACGAGGGTAGCCAAACCTTGCCACCCTCGCCAAGAAATGATCGACGCAGAACACGACCTCAAAAAAAATGCACGATGAGATGCACGATGAAAATTCTGATGAGCACGGTGGCTCCCCTTGGTGGGATGGCACACAGGTGTGCTTCCACGCTCCCCCTTCAAAGGATCATTCCAACGAGTATCTCCCAAGCGCACCTCCAAAGGCCGAAGGCAGGAATTAATTTGTGTTTATTCCTGAGCAAGCCGACCCCAAAGGTGTCGTGCAAGGATACTGCGGCTGAGGAGATAGGATAATGCATTGAATCTTGATACCTTAGCATGGTATTTGGGAATATCCTGAAAGTAGTGTTGTAATTTTTGTTGGTAGTCATCGGTAATTAGTTCCTCTATGAAACATCGAATTTTACGAAATTCCGCCATTGTTGCTGCCCTTCTATTGGCGGCAATTGCTCCCCAAGCCCAAAATGTGGGTATTGGAACCGCGATCCCCGCCTCCAAGTTGCATGTGAGCGACGCGGCCCTGCCCAATGCAGCCACGATCAGGGTCAGCGGTCTCTCCAACACCACCACGCTCCCCTTGGGCACAGCAGGATTCTCGGCGGTCATGGTGGACGCCAACGGGATCATGTACCGCGGCGGCACCACAGGCTCCCCCGCCAACGCATGGCTCACCCGCGGCAATGCTGGCACCCTCCCCGCAAACGATTTCATGGGCAGCACCGACAACGTCGACGTCGTATTCCGCACCAACAGCACCGAGACCTTCCGTATCACGAATGGGCAAAGGGTACTCGTGGGTGTCACCGTGCCGACCGCTCCCAATACCCAAAAAATGGAAATCAATGCCGCCACAGGGGATGCATTGTTTGCCCACAGCCCCAACGTCGGTGGCTGGTTGGGTTATGAAACCAACTTTGTGGTCGGTACCGCGGGGGCGATCCAAGGCTCAGGCGTATGGGCTGCGAATCCTTCTGCCGGCTACACCTCCTCCTACGCCCAGTCATCTGGCGCCGCCACTGTCGCCGCCAACATCAATTTCTCATCTGTCTGGATCGCCTCCTACAACCTCGTGGACAATTCAAGCGCGACTTTCAATCCACCCGGCTTGTATGGCCAACTCAACAACACCAGCGCAACAATGGGCGCAGGCGCATTCAAAAATGCAATCTCTGGCTACAGCAACAGGGGCACCACCGCCGGCAATCCCGGCTACACCGTCGGCGTGAGCGGTCTTGCCAATTCCCAATTTGAGGATGCCATCGGCGTCGTGGGGCGCGCTTATTGCAGCAGCGGCTTTACGATCGGCGGCTATTTTGAAGGCAATACCTATCCTGGCGTGAACATCGGCTACGCCTATGTCGGTGGCAACGACGGCTTTGGTGCCACCAAAATCACCGGCTTGGGCGCCGTTGCTGAAATCGTGCCTACCGCCAACCACGGCCGCGTGAAGCTCTTCTGCCCAGAGTCTCCCGAATATTGGTACGAAGACTATGGCACCGTGAACCTCGTCAATGGCAATGCCCACGTAGAACTCGATCCCATTTTGAAAGATATCATCGTGGTGGATGCCAACAACCGTATCCGCGTCTTTGCCACCCCGGTCGACATGCTCGACTTCGAAGGCGTCACGATCACCAACCAAACGGCAACCGGCTTTGACCTCGTCGAGCTGAACGGCGCAACCCACTCTGGTACAATCGATTACCAGTTGATCGCCAAGCCAAAGACCAACTATGGCCAAGGTCGCTTCCCACAAGGCCGCGGACCTGCCTGGCTCAAGCCAGACATGGAGCCTGCATCCGCCAAAGCCGCCAACCGCCCTACCAACATCTTCTATTGGCCAGCCGACCATGTCCAATATGGCTACAATCCTGAAGAAATGGTCGGCATTGGAGAGATTATTCCTGCCGGTCCTCACGCTGGCAAGTTCAAGCTCGGCGATGGAAAATACAGCGACCATATGCCGCTCGACAAGCGCGAGTTGGGCAAGTAATCACACGACTTTTCGACGCAAAACTCATTCTGCACCCGTGCAGGATGAGTTTTGCATTTAATCGATGGCGCTTTTGGCGGATCGTCGATCCGCGATCTGCCAACATCCGACGCGGTTTCCCTTCGTTTTTTCCTAAATTCGCAGCTGCATGGATCAGGAAAAGCTCCCCAAGACCGATATCTCGCGCTTCAACAACGACTGGTTTGATGAGGGGGCCAGCAAATTCAAGTGGTTTTTGTGGTTCATGGCCAATGGAATGTTTGTCCTGAATCCGCTCAATCCTTTTAATGCTTTGCGCAAGATGGTCCTGCGGGCATTTGGCGCCAAGATCGGCAAGGGCGTGGTCCTCAAGCACCGGGTAAATGTAAAATTCCCCTGGAACCTCACGATCGGCGACCATTGCTGGATCGGCGAGGCGGTCTGGATCGAAAACCAGGGCAAGGTCACGATTGGCAACAATTGCTGCCTCTCGCAGGGCGTGGTGATGATGACCGGCAACCACAACTACAAGAAAGTGACCTTTGACCTGATCGTAAAGCCGATCACGCTGGAGGACGGTGTATGGCTGGGAGCGAGCGCCATTGTGACCCAAGGCGTCACCTGTCACAGCCACGCGGTGCTCGGCGTGGGCGCGGTCGCGAGCCAAGACCTGGAGGCCTACACCATTTACGCTGGCAACCCATGCCTGCCCATCCGGAAACGCGTGATGGAGGCCGAATGAAGGTCAGCATCGTCACCGTCGTGTACAATGGCGCCGCCACCATCGCCTCGGCCGTGGATTCAGTGCTGGCCCAGGACCATCCCGACATCGAATACATCGTGATCGACGGCGGCAGCAAGGACGGCACGCTCGAAATCCTCCAAGGCTACGGCCCGAAAATCGCCGTGCTGGTTTCCGAACGCGACAAGGGCATCTACGATGCC
>JANMIM010001066.1:0-1791 GCA_031375795.1 Bacteroidota bacterium | reverse complement strand
CCCGGGTTCGCGACCATCTTCTTGGCATAGTTGCAGTGCTCGACCTCGCGCTGCATTTCTCCATAGCGAGGATCCTTGACATTGATTTGAGCTATTCCACGCCGGTATTGCTCGATCGCCTCGTCAAACTTCAGCACATAGTGCAGGCTCTTCGCATAGTAATAACTGAGTTCAGGATCCACTGCCTTATTGAGTCCATAGGCCTTCTCAAAGCACTTGAGCGCCTCCTTTTTCTCATAATTCAAGAAGAGGCAACGACCAAGCAGGAACTGCGACATTGCATTGTTCCCATTGAATCCGACGGCTTCCCTCAGATAGGGAATCGCCGCCTTGAAGTCGTCGTAAGACAGCATTTTCTCTGCGTTGGCCAGCGCCTTTTTCTCGGATTGGCCATAAGAGAAAGTGGTTCCGATCCCAAGGAACAGAACCACCATCAACATTGTTATTCTTCTCATTATTATGAACTTATGATATCATATTTCGAGCAATGCTAGATTACTCAATGATGTACAATTCTACACGCCTGTTCCAGCGCTTGGTCTCTGGCGTCGTGTTGGGGTAGATCGGCATCGCCTCGCCCATGCCAGAGGTGTTCAGGCGCAACGGGTCGATGCCACGGTCCGTGAGGTACTTGGCCACGGCCTTGGCACGGTTCTCAGACAATTCTTGGTTGTGCTCCTCGCTCGCGTCGCTGTCGGTGTGCCCGATGATGTTCAGCTTGATGTAAGGCACCTTGTTCATGACCATCACGACGTTTTCCAAGTCCTTGATGTAGTCCATCTTGATCAAGTGCTTGTCCACATCAAAGAACTGCCAGGTGATCACGAGCTTATTGGCCTCGGTGATCTTCTGCAGGCCGATGTCCTCATAGTGGGAGAGCAGCTCGCCGCTTGGGGCGACATTGAACTCCTCGTAGTAGGGCAGGTATTCATTGGCCTTGACCCTGATCAAATACCGCTTGCCGCTCTCGATCGGGAACATGTAGTTGCCGGTGCGCGGATTGGTGGGCATTTGATCGATGACCTTCTCCGTTTCCTCGTCGATCAACTCCACGACAGCATCGAGGGGAAACTCGGTGACAGCATCGGTGATGCGTCCAGATACGACGTTGTATTTGCCGACCGTTGAAGCCACAGGGCGGGCTCCTTGCTCGGGATCGACCTTTACGTCGATCCTGTACTCAGCGCCACAGGCAGGCAGGGCAAAGCGGTATTTGCCATCCAGTGGTTGTGTTCTGGTCGTGCCGAGCACTTCATTGGTCGCAACATCGATCAGTTTCACTTCTGCAGATACGGGTTTTCCGGTCTCGGTATCCAAAACCGTGCCAGCAACGATGGTCGTGTTCGGGTTTTCCTCAGGCTTGGAGGGAGAAGCAAAGTAGATGTCCTTCTCACCATAGCCGCCCGGACGGTCAGATGTGAAATAGAAGCCGTCAGAGCCGGTTTTCCAGACAATGTAGATGTCGTCGCCCACGCTATTGATCGGCATGCCCAAGTTGCTAGGCTTGCCCCAGCTGCCGTCGGGCAGTTTGTCGGATACAAAAAGGTCGTATCCGCCCATGCTGTTGTGTCCCCTGGAGGAAAAGTAGAGGCGCTTTCCATCGTCGGAAATGAACGGTGCGTCTTCGTCAAACTCGGTATTGATGACCGAGCCCATGTTCACACCCACACCCCACTCGCCGTTGGATTCCTTTTTGGAGACATACATGTCCTTGGCTCCAAGGCCATCGGGCTTGTCGCTCACCCAGTACAATGTTTGGCCTTCGTCGGCGATGCACACCGATGGCTCATT
>JANMIM010000985.1:0-1526 GCA_031375795.1 Bacteroidota bacterium | reverse complement strand
ATCGATCCCATTGATTACTTTTACTCCGATTTGACGCCTGAGCAATACGTGAGTTTCAAGCGGCAGGCCAATCAGTACAACGAGAGCTTGGATTGATGGAAGAGCAAGAAGACATCCAGAAAAAATACCACTCGATCGGCGAGGTGGCCGACATCCTCAAGGTAAAGCCGTCCCTGATTCGTTTTTGGGAAACCGAGTTCCCGCAACTCAGTCCACGCAAAAACCGCAAAGGCAACCGCACCTACACCGATGCCGACATCGAGATGCTGCAAAGCATCTATTACTTGGTGAAGGTGAGGAAGTTCACGCTCAAGGGAGCCCAAGACAAGCTGAAGCAAAACCCTAAGGATCTGGAATATGAGCAGCGCACCAGAGAAACTTTATTAAAAGTGCGCGGATTCCTAGCGGAATTGAAGGAATATTTGTAAGTTTGCAGCCAATTACGATCGAGGTGTAGCTCAGTTGGTAGAGTACCCGTCTGGGGGGCGGGTGGCCGCAAGTTCAAGTCTTGTTACCTCGACTAAGTAGAATCCGAAACCGCTTGTCAAAAGGCGGTTTCTTTTTTTGCCCAGATCGCAGGCTCGTTGTGGACAAATCATCCATTTTTGAAGCTGGAAATTTGTTCTTTTTGAAACCCAAATGCTCGCTGGCGAGCAACAATGCAATAATTCGATATCCGCATGGCACAGCCTACATCCCCGGCAGAAATCCAAAAACGCATCGACCAGCTCACCGAGGAGCTCAATGCACACAACCACCGCTACTATGTCCTCGCTGCCCCGACGATCAGCGACTATGACTTTGACCTGCTGCTCAAGGAATTGCAGCACCTGGAGGCCCTGCATCCTGAGCTGATGCGTGAGGACTCGCCCACGGTGCGCGTGGGCGGTGCCGTGACCAAGGAGTTCCCCGCATTTATCCACAAGCGGCCGATGCTGAGCCTCCAGAACACCTACAGCCGCGAGGAGGTCGACGATTGGCTCAAATCGATTGAGAAGTTGCTCGAGGGCCAGACATTCACCTACATCGTCCAGCACAAATACGATGGCGTCTCCCTGAGCATCCATTATGAAAACGGGCAGATGAAGGCCGCCGCCACCCGGGGCGACGGCGTGCAGGGCGACGAGATCACGACCAATGTCAAGACCATCCAAACGGTGCCGTTGCGCATCAGCGGGCACGACATGCCGGCCGATTTTGAAGTGCGCGGCGAGGTCCTGATGCACATCAAGCCGTTCAACGCCCTCAATGACCAGCGCGAGGAAAATGGCGAGCCACGCCTCATGAACCCCCGCAACGCCACCGCAGGCACCCTCAAGATCCAGGATTCGGCGATCGTCGCCGCCCGCCCGCTTACGTTTCATGCCTACTCCCTCGCCGCCGACGTCGCGCTGCCGCCCACCGATGGCGCACAGCAGCAATTGCTCCGCGACTGGGGATTCAAGGCCAATGAGCATGTGGGCATCTGCAATAACATCGACGAGGTCTTTGACTTCATCAACCACTGGGACAAGCACCGCGACGAG
>JANMIM010000093.1:0-5481 GCA_031375795.1 Bacteroidota bacterium | reverse complement strand
CCATGCCATGACTAGTCGAATCAGTGGGATCGTTGAAGGCAAACCGATCGGCGCCACCGCGTCCCTTCAGCAGATCTGCCCCAAGGCCGCCGGTCAGGCGGTTGGCGCCGGCATCGCCCAGCAGCTTGTCTCCGCTGTCGCTGCCGATGAGGTTTCCTGAAATCTCCAAGGTGTCGATCACCAAGTTTTGCTCCGCACGCATCCCGAAAAACTGCGCGGTACCTGTAGCGTTGGCGTTGTAGGTGACCGCGCCGATGACATTGTCCCTGACCTTCATTCCCCTGAGAAAACCAGCTCCACTCCGGCCGAGGTTGATGCCCACAACGAAGGGATTCACAGCCGAGCCGGTGGTCGTCACGACGATCGAATCCTGCCCTGTGCTGCCACCGATGCGGTTGCCATCCACAAAGGCTTGCCCCTCTGCAACGAGGATGCCCGTAAAACAGTTTTTCATGATCCCTGTGGGCGTTCCGCTTCCCGTCACATTGAGGTTCCTGATGCGATTGCCCTGTATGATCGTGCCGGTCGCATCCCCAGAGACATAGATGCCCGCGAAATTTGCCGTGAGGTTGCTGGCACAACTCATCGTCCACGGCGTGCCGCCGCAAAATGGCGCTGATCCACCGACGAAATTGTCGCGGATCCATGTCGGCTTGCCATTTGGTTCCCGCACAAGTTGAGCCCAATAAATGCCGCCGGCCTCGGTGAGATTGGCAGCGCTGACCCTGGGTTGTGTTTGGTAGATGCTGTTGGAATCGATGCTATGGCCTGCATTTCCCGTGGTGGCCAGGATTCCATAGTTGTAGCTTGTGCCTTCCCGCCAAAAGTCGTGGATCCAATTGTTGCTGATCACGCAGCTGTCGTTCCAGGCATCGCGGTGGAGGCCTACGTTGTAGAGGTTGATGCCGATGGCTGGCCACGCCACGATGTCGCTGCGGTCGCGCACCTCACAATATGTGATGCGGTTACGGTCACAGCCATCGATGAAGGGAAACAAGTTGCTGCCGCCGATCTCCACCACGCCCGCGTTTATGCCGCTGGTAGTGGCATTTCCCGCCTCCAAAATACAGTTGCGCACGGTATTTTCACGGGCATCGTTTTGCATGCTGATTGCTGGCCCGGTGAGGCTGGTGTTTCTCACGAGCAAGTATTGCCCTGCACCGCCAAATCGTCCATCCATCACCACGCGGTCGGCGCCTTCGAGTCGTATCAAGCCCGATTGGTAGTTTCCTGAGATGGTGCGCAGCGCGGCTGCGCTGGGCTGTATCGTCACCCGATAGCCCCCTGTCCCGATCTCGCTCCATTCGTAGAGGGACGCAAATCCCGTCTCGGTCAAGTTGCCCGTAATATTCAAGATCAAGTTGCCGGTCAATACGGAGTTGTTGATGGCATCAAATATCCCTCCCCCGCTGGTCAAGCTCGTGTAGGCCTGGCCTGGGCCGACATTCACATTTCCTGAGAAACCGCTTGCGACGATGTTGTAGGACCCGACGGTCGTGCCGATCGGAAATTGGCTTGCGGCCAATGCCACCGATGCAGGATAAGTCGCGAACGAAACCTTGTTTTTGCCGACGACCGGCGTGGCATCGAGGTCTTGGGCGACGACAAAATATTGTATGGTATTTCCCGCCGACACCGTGCCGCCAAAGAGCCGCGAATAGTCGATCGTGAAGCTGTAGGGCGAGGTGGCATTGCTGGCTTCGACGTATTTCCAGCCGTTGGTCAGGCTGGAATTGTCGAGGTAGGTATTGTTGTGGGTCGATTTTTTGTAATACAATCTCGGTTTGGTGCCGGGCGTAATATTCACACCCGCTGGGTCCACGATCGTCGCCCAATTGGTCAGCGTCCTGGAGGTACCCACGACATCGCGCCCGAGTTGTGCATAGGTGATCGTGGGGGGTGCTTGGTCGAGCGGTGTGCCCGCAAATTCGTCGGCACCGATGTCGCAAGCTGTCGGAACCCAAGCCCCAAAGGGAAAGCCGGGCTGATTAAAACGTGCATCGCCGTCAAAATCCTCTGCAATTGGCGAGATGGGCATGCCGCCGCTCTCGCAGCCTGTCGGGACATTGGGCTGCAAATGAAGGTCGTAGGGCGGCGTGCTCACATTGACAAAAGGCGGCAGCTCAGAGATGGCGGCCTGCTCCAGGGGCATGATGTAGCTGCGGTAACCTTGCAGGGGAACTCCACCCGCTGCGTCATTGAGCAAGTGCCTCGCGTCGACGGTACCGACATAGAGGCAATTGTAATTGGTATTGACGCCGAGGGTCGATCCCTGGGACACTGCGATCGCGTTTCCCGTGGTGGGGCCTGGCGTGGAGAGGTTCACGATGATGTTGTTGCGCAAGATGGTCTCCCCTCCCACATTTACCAAACGCAGACCGACGGTACCGAAACTGGTCGTCGAACTGCTGCTGGCATTCAGGTAAATCGTATTGTGGTCGATCCGGAACCGGGATTGGGAAACGCCTTGTACAGAAATCCCGACCACCGCTCGAATGAAATTGCTGTTGGTTGCCTTGAGCTCCGAAATAAAATTGTTGGCGATGCGTATTTCCAGGTTGTAATTGTTGTCGATCAAGATGCCCGTCACCGTTTGTGAATTGTTGCCTGAATCCACGAGGTTGTGGATGTTGTTTTTCTCGATGCGCATGGCCTCACAATTGTCGACATGAATCCCTACGATGCTGCCTGTTGCGGTGAGGTTGTAGAGGTGATTGGAGGAAATGGATTTCTCGGCCTCGTAGCCCTTGTAGCCGTAGCCATCGATCACCACCATCCCACCCGAGCCGGCTGTGTTGTCATGGACATCGTTGCGGTCGATCGCGACGCCACCCCAATTGCCCACATTGATGCAATTCATGTAAGAAGTGCCCCCACAAGTATTGTCGTGCAGGTGATTGTCAGAAATCGTGCTAGAAACCGCAGCTTGGCTGTTTGCTGTGAGCAAGGTCATCCGCGCATTTCCCGTATTGGCGTTGTTGTAAATTTCATTGTTGCGCATTTCAAACTGCATGCAACTGGTATTCCCCCCATTGATGCACACGAGGTCGCCATTGGCCCCGACGGTATTGTTGAGGACCTTGTTGTCATTGATGTACAAATAGGTAGCCGACTGACCGACGCTCAGGGCCGTGAGCTTGCGGTTGTTGGCCAGGGAATAGCTACAATTTTGCACGACATTGTGGTGGACATTGATCGTATTGCCCTTGCCCTCGCTTCCCATGTAGGCATAGATGCCTACGATGTCAAAATTCGTCCCGGCACAGGTGATGGTCACCGTATCGTGATGGATTTCATAGTTGTTGTTGAATCCAAAATCGGCAAAAATCCCATGGATCAGACCCGTGCTTGTCGTGCCCCCCGTACTGTTGACGGTTGTCTCCCCGACGACAAAATCATTTTGCGCATCGATGTGGATGCCATAGGCATCCTGCGTCGATCCACCAAAATTGAGCACGCGACTGGGTAGGTGGGTCACGGTGTCCTTGCCAATCCGATTGCCCTGGTCCTGGTTGTCGTGGGGAACCTCAAAGTTTCGGTACCCGAGCAGATCGTAGCCCTTGTAGCAATTTTGAATGGTATTGCTCAAGAACTGATTGTAGGAATTGGTGCCTTCGATCGTGTTGACGGGAGGCAAATTGAGGTTCTGAGAATCTGTATTGGCCATCAAGATGCCCACGGTTTTCACATTGGACTTGTTGAGGGTGATGGTGCAATTCTTGATCGTGACGTGCTGGCAGCCATTGTTGGCGTTGGGTTTCAGGAGGCCGTAGCCCCACTCCATTTGGGTGATGTTGAACGTGTTGGCGGGGTTTTCCTGCAGGTCGATGCCGTCGATCGTGACGTAATCCAAGCCGATCAGGTTGACCATGCCGTCGTTGGAGGGGGTATTGCCAGTGCCGGCGATGAAGATCGGATTGGCGCCCGCGCCTGCCTTGCGGATCACGAGGGGGCGTGTGGCTCGGGGCGGGTTGTTGGGAATCGTGAGATTGACCTCCACGCCAGATTCGACATAGCCAGCGGCGATGTCGATCGTGAGGCCACCGGGCCCCACGCCCTGTACATTCAAGGCAGCAGCCACTGCGACAAATGAGGCATAATCCCCGGGAATGGTCTTGACGCCGCTCAACTGTGCTTGGAGCCCTCTGCTGCCAATCGCCGAGATCCCCAGCACCAACAGGCACATCAGGAGGCCCGACCGGCAGGAGGCCCAGCTATTGGCGACCCGACCGATGGATCGCGCGCGAAGGCGGTGCCCAGCAAGATGAAAAAGTGAGGAAAACAAGAAGACAGGATTGGAAGCAAACATGGGAATCGTGCGTTGTGAATCGTCCAACAATGGCTTTGCACGACGACACAAAAGAAGGCAAGCGCAGGCAAAAAGTCCTCAGAAGCCCCCAAAGCACCATCGACGAGGCAATTTAGCCCGCCCCATCCGAATTTCCAATACAGCAAAAACGCAAACCCTCAAAAACCTACTACCTAATACCTACTACCTGCTAACTCCTACCTCACCGCTCCAAAAGCCCCAGCACGGCATAGTACCCTGTGGTATCTACCGCCAAGTCATAATAGGCCGTCATGATCACCCGGTTGCGGTCTTGAAAGGAGAGCTCGACCGTCTGCCGCGAATTCCCCGAGAAAATGAGTGTCAATTTGTGCGGGTCTGCGTTTTCCTCCCAGGCAAATTCACTTTCGCCGCCATTGCTGTAGATCGCCGTGCCATCTTTCTTGAATGTCCAGTGTACCTCGAGCGGGTTGCGCACCCAGCCTGCCGAGGAATCCACGACCCCGTTTTGAATGTAGAACGTGCGGTTGGAGTACTGCCGCCACTTGCCCCTGATGTCGGAAGCGTCAAAACCGTCTTGCTTGCAAGCGGCAATGACGAGCAGTAGGACGAGGGCGAGGAGGTGGAAAAAGCGCTTCATCTGCTAAATATCAGGAGATTGGAGGGGAAATGCAAATCGGGTCTGTTGCCAGGCTAGCGCCAAAAATATCTTTCCACGACGTCGGTGGCATTTCCATCCATGTCAAAGGTGGACATAACGATGCGGCAGGTCGATTGCCATCGCACTTGGAAAACCGCCGTGTCACTCGGCGTATCGTCGTAGATCACGGTTACTTTTTCATATTCCCGGTCATAATACCATTGGTTCCGACGCCACTTGGTATTAGGCCAAAATTCAAATGCGCCACGGTTGTTGCGACTAAAATTCCATTGGAAATCCTCCTCCGTTTGCTCCAACGTATCCCGAACCAATGTGTCCCCAACAAATCGCAAATACCGTGTTTGATGCCACACCCAGGACCCACGCACATCGCGGTCCTCCAAGGATTCCTTTTTGCAGGCCGCGAAGAGCATTGTAAGCAAAAACAATGAAAGGATGATGGATTTTTTCATTGAATTTTTGATTCGCTTACCGTCCCCAAATACCTCGAAATCAATAGCCTCCCTCCAATGTAATCTCGCGCAAATAATAG
>JANMIM010000955.1:0-4538 GCA_031375795.1 Bacteroidota bacterium | reverse complement strand
CGCGCTGGTAGCAGTGGGCGTGGCCATTGAGCACAAAGTCCACGTCGTATTGCTCAAAGTAGGGGACGAGCGCGGTACGCATGTCGTCGTTGCCGTCGTATTGGTAAAAGGGCTGGAAGGGTACATAGTAGCTGAGGTCCCATGCATTGGTCCACGGTGGGTGGTGAAAAAATACAAACAACCACGCTTGATCACGGCACTTGAGCTCGTCCAGCAAAAAATCGTGCTGGTCTGAGCCGATGCCGTAGTCGCCATTGGAGTCGAGGCAGATGAATTTTGCATTGCCCCATGTAAATGAATAATAGTGCTCGCTCTGCTGGGCATTGTTGGTGGGCTGGTAAAATGAATCGAAGAAATCGACCCCATTGTTGGCGATGATGTCGTGGTTACCCACGGCCGTGTAGTGGCAATCGCGGGCGAGCATGTTTTTGTACACCCCAAAGAAGACATTGTCATAGGCATCGCCGACGCCCTGGTCCACGTCACCGGCGACGACGGCAAAATCCACCCGCTCTTGCTGCATGTGGGCCGCCAATTGGTTTTGGATCGTGTTGTTGTAGCCGCAATCGGCGTAGTGGAGGAATTTCACTTGGTTGGTTTGGATCGGCTTGGCGGTCCAGAAGTGCTCGACGGCGCTGGTGTAGCCGGCGTCGGTGGCGACTTGGTAGAAATATTGGGTATTGGGTTGCAATCCAGCGATCGTGAGCGCGTGCTTCTGGGTCGGGGCCGAATCGTTCAGTGTATTGGTGAGGGCAAATGGTCCTGTCCCCCAACTTACGGTTCCCGTGGCCGATGTCGCTGTATTCCAGGCAATCATCGCACTGGTCTCAGTCGGCTGCTGGATGTAGGGATAGCGGTCGACCACTTGGGCGCCCAGCCCGAGCGTGGTCATGAGCAACAAGGCAAGCAGAAGCGTACGAAACGTGAAAGGTCGGATCATAGCGGGAAGTTAACATGAAATTCATGTTAACTTCAAATGGATAGAACACGCTGTCATGGCAATCGCGTGAATAACACCTGTCCGTGCTGTGCGATCTTGATCTGCCAAGTGGTTTTCTGTTTGGAAAACGAAGATTTCCATCTGATCCAAAATCGTTTAGCCATAGCGATCCATTTTTCGTTTCGCAAGCATTTTTCTGGTGGACGTTTTTCCAAATTCGCCCCAAAAATGTTGGCCGATAGCTGATCAGAATTCGCAGAATTCACAGAATCGTGCTTGGGGTTGAATCTTTAGATCGCCGCAGGCAATTTGCTGCGCTTCTTGGTCTCCGTCACCCGTCCGGCATCGGTCGATTCTGGACGTGCGCCGGACGATGCCCAATCCGCCTAGGCGGATCGCTCACCCCCCAAAAGCACCCAAGACCTGCCCCAATAACAGTGTGAGAGCGGAGTGTGAGGTTTGAGATAGCACGGTCGCTCCCCGCTCTCACACTCCGCTCTCACTCTGTCTCAGGCGGGCGGGAAAATGTATCCACCAGAAAAACACCCGCAAAACGAAAAATTGAAGTCCCTCATTGCGCAAGCCGAACAGGTCCTTGACGTCCTGATGGAAAATCCTGACTTGAATACAGTCAGCATCCAAATCATGCTCATGATGATCGAAATCATCGAAGCAATGCTTGAACCAGAAAAGCCCGGGTGACGGGTTTTCGATCCTTGTTGGATTTCATGCGATTGCCATAGGCACGCTGCCAAGTGCTCTAGGCCTTGGAGGCCAAGCCTAGCTGATCGACCCCAATGGTTGACAGGAAGAGCCGATCAATGATCCTTTCCGTTCTCAGGCCCTCAAATGGCCTTGCGCATCAAGATGCTAGCCGATCCTTGGGGTGAATCGTTGATCTCACAGATCGTCACAAACCCCAGCTTCTCGTAGAAATGTGGAGCCTGAAACCTTGTCGTTTCCACGATGGCCTGCGAGGCTCCCGCTTCCCGGGCCATCTCCTCGGCCTTGAGGACCAGCGCTTTGCCCAAACCTTGGTGGCGCAGATTCTCCTCGATCCACAAGATTTGGATGGCGAGGCAATGCATGTTCACGCTCGCCAGCAATCCGCCCACGATCTCTCCGGAATCATTCCGCACAAAAAGCCGAATATCCCTGCGCTCAAACGGGGTCGGGGTATGTGCATCGTTGAAGTCCTTGAGTTTGTTGATCAAGTACCGAACGTCTTCTGGTTTGGCCTTTTCCTCAGAATCAATGTTCCAATTTCCCATGCTGCATGATCCCGAAATTTTGGCCCCGACTTGTCATCTTGGAGGGGGAATGTGGTCGCTAAGACGAAGGATACACCTTCTGAAAGGTTGCTCAGTTCAGCACCAACTTGGGCAGGCCCATGAATTGTGTGTCGTGCAAGATCAACTCATTGATCTCATAACTGAAAAAGCGGTGCATGGGAAACTTGTTGAGCATCGAGTGCAAGGCGGCTTCGTCCTTGCAGGTAGCCACCATCCACGCCGTCGAGCGGTCGCGGTTGAGGCTGAAGCTGGAAAGCCTGCCACTAGAAAGCAGGTCTACCACCATGGCCCTCTGCTTTGGGATGAGTGTCATGTATTCCTGCGTGAAGGTCGCAGGCAGGGTGATGGTGACCATATACTTGTGCATGATGCCGTACGGAGGGTTTTGATACGCGCTTCCGTGGGTTCAAAATACGGGAAATTATGTGAAAAGTGAAATGTTTACGGCGCGAGAATCCAATCGGTGGCTCAAAAAACTGCAATCATCATGATCTTGGCCCCTGGAGCCAGCTGATCGAGCTTGTAATCCTCCCAATTTCCCGTTTTTGATATCGCAGGATCATCTACCAGGAAATGGATGCGCGGCATGGTGCGTGAGTAGGCATCGATGAGGTTGTACTCAGGCATGGGCACCAAAACCCAATCGGTGGCCTTTGCCTGCAGGTCGCTCACGCCCATGCCCACGCGCAGCCCGTTGCGCAATCGCAGCTCGGGCGTGTAGATGCGCACGCGGTTCAGGCTTTGCGAACCAAAAAAATCCTCCTCCAGGTACACGCGCCCTTTCTTGTAATCCATCACAATTTCCCGCCATTGAAATTCGCCCTGCTCCACAAAGGTGTCGCGCACGCCATGCCCGCGCAGGTGATCGGTGCCGACGGGAGGCATCGGGTCGCCGAGCCGCAGCACATGTACGCCATTGCTCGTGATGAGCTTGCGCTCGCCTGCACAGCCTGTTGCGCCCAACAGTGCGATGCACAGCGCAAAGAGGGTCAGAAGGGGGATTTTACTTTTTCTCATACACCCAAACTTTGTTGAGGTCTGCATCCAAGACATAGGCGCCCGGGAGTGCTGCCATCATCTTACGGCCAAACTCCTCGGTATGTTGACTCAAGATGGGTGAATAGGCCAATCGGTTGAACAACAGCATGCCGCCGGGCCGCAGCATCGCCGCCAATCGTTGCAAGTAGGCCTCGCTGCAGGCTGCCTCGGGCACGGCATCGTCCACAAACAGGTCGACCACCACCATGTCAAATTTCAATTCGCACCGCCACACAAATTCCAGGGCATCCGCCAGCTCGATCTCCAACCTGGGTCCGGGCTTGAGGCCAAAGTGGGCCTCGCCCAGTCGCAAGACCTCTGGATCGATTTCGACGGCGACCACCTTGATTTCGGGGGCGATTTCCGTGAGGATCGTCGTGACATTGCCGGCGCCCAGGCCCAGCAGCAAGATGTCCTGGAAGTTGCGTTCAGGCAGGTGGATTTGCTCAAACGCCGAACGAAACACCGTATCGAGTCGGCCAAAGCTGTAGTTCACGCTGGAAGTGTTGAGCATGTTGCGGCCATTGGCATACCAGACCTGCAAGCCTGGGCTGATGCTGGAATCGCCTGTTTCCACCAATTCCTCGATGAAAAAGCTCTTGAGATAGCGCCAGTCGGGCTTCATGCCTTGGAGGCTCGCAGCCGCTGGATGTGGTATTGCAGCAGTGCCTCGCCTGGGGTGCCGAGCACCTTGCTGGGCGCCAGTTTCAGGTAGGCCAGCCCCTCGCGCAAGGGCGCTTGGTAGACCTCGGCGATCGATCCCACAAAGTGGATCGGCAACCGGTCGTGGTCCTTGATGCGGCTCACGGTACGACTAAAGAAGGCCATGAACCGACCGATCACCAAATAACGCACCGCAGGATGGTCCAGGTGCAACGCCAGAAACCGCGAGTACTCCGCCAGAGCCGTGTTGATTTTCGGTGAAAGGTAGATTTCAGTGCGCAAGTCCATCATGGGCTTGCCGACCCAGTCCTTGAACATGTGCTCCACGTCGTGGGGCACCTCGCCGTTGAGCACCGCCGAGATGATCGTGCGCCCAAGGTCTGCTCCACTGCCCTCGTCGTTGAAGAGGTAGCCGTGGGATCCGAGCGAGGCGGTGATGGCATGCCCATCCCAATAGCAGCAATTGCTACCCGTGCCGAGGATGCAGACGATGCCCGGCTCGTCGCCGCTGGTCGCGTAGGCTGCTGCCATCATGTCGCTCCTGACCACGAGCGCGGCTCTTGGAAAGAGCCTGCCCAAAATGGCCCGCACGATGTCCTCGGTAG
>JANMIM010000954.1:0-4417 GCA_031375795.1 Bacteroidota bacterium | reverse complement strand
TTGAAGGCCGTGTTGCTGTTGGATTCATCCACCAGGGATTTGGTCTTCAAGATCGAGGTCGTGAGGCCCAGATTGTTGGCCCTGAAGGCCTTGATCAGGCTCCGGTCCATGTTGTAGGCCAGGTAGGGGCCGATCATTTTCTGGAATTCCTGGGCCTCATAGTAGCTGTCCCGCTCAAACAGTGCAAAAAATTTCTCGTCGCCGTTGACCAGGAAATCGTTGAGCGGCAGGTTCTTGGAGGCGAGGTAATGGTAAAACTCCTTGCGGTTGCCATTGCCCAAGTCGTCGATCGCATTCACGCAATCCGACTTGTTGATTTTCAGGCCCTTGTAATCCAGCATGCCATCGTCTGAGAGGTCGATGTCTGCAAGCGTGCGGTTTCTGGCCTTGCGGATCGTTTCGTCGTCGAGGCTCGCAGGATCCACACGTTGCAAGCCGAGCAGTTCTATAGGGTTGATGAATCGCATCTTGGGTGAATTTAAATGTTGCTAATGGTGTGAAATTACAGTTTGGGGCTGGGGATTGCAAGGCAACCAGGATTTTTCTTGGAGCGATCGACTTGGACCTTTGCAGGGGCATCCCCCGCCTCCGTGGAGGAACCCTCACCGATCATAGTCCGCCTTCTTGAGCAAGGAGGCCGCGAGAATCAGCACCACCGACAGGATGCCGCAGGCGATCGTGGCGCCGCTTGTTTTTTCATCGTCGTTGAGTTGCCCGGAGACGCAGAGCAGGAGCAGGACCGTCGAGGTGATGGCTGTGGCGATGCGGTGCCATTTTTTGCCCTTGGCCACCAGCAGGCAGCCAAAGATGATCGCCAGTCCGCCAAAGCCGATGGTGAGCAGAAATGGTAGCGGACTTGGAGGATGCGTGCCTGAAAACTCCCTTGCGCTGAGCGGCAAGCTCTTCAGGAGACCTGTCGACATCAGCAATACAAAGGGGAGTTTTCGCTTCATCGAACCAAAAGTCCGCAATTCCAATGAATTTTCCGAAGCTCAACAGGTCAACTGCATACACGCTCAACCGCTCACACGCAGGCTTGCCGGCGACAGCACGAGCGTCGCATACACGCCCGCGTAGGTCTGCCCGTTGCGGTCCACGCGCTTGACCGCGAGGCCGATGCCACACTGCCGCACGCGCTTGTACTTGAGCGCAAATGCCTTGAGGTCGGGATTCTCCACAAATTTTGCCGCCAACTCAGTGGCGATCTCGCCAAAGCTTTCCTGGCCTCCGATGGGGATGAGCCGCGTGATTTCGACCAGCAAAAACTTGGGGGTTTCGGCAGCAAGGGTTTGCGCCTCGTCCAATCCAGCTTGGCGTGCCAAGTAGGCCTTGATTTTTCCTGCCGCCCAAGCGTTGAGCTTCACGGGATCGGGCTTTTTGTCCTTGCGGACTTTGGAGACTTGAGCCGCAAATTTGCAGAAGTCCTCGTTGAATACCAGGTCCTTTGCAACCTTTGGTTTCAGTTCGTCAAAGGTGAGTTGGTGCAGCTCGGTGGCTTGCACGAGCTCGCTCAGGGTCATGAGCTTACGCTCGGGAAATGCGACCTCCGCGGGTTCCTCGGCGGTCACATTCTCGTCCCCGTCGCTCGCGTTGTCGTTGTAAAAGGTGATGGCATTGCTCCCTGATCCGTAGATTTGAAAAGGCGCAACCTCGTAGGTAAAGGAACGCGTTTCATCCCCGACGGTGATGTTCTTGACGACCACCCTCACAATTTCCCCTTTCATCGCAGCATCCCAGGTCTCCCAATCCTTGATCTCAAAGGCGAGGCCGCCATCGCCATAGGAAGTGTATTGCGTGTAAATCAGGGGAATGGATTTGCCATCCAAGCTCACCTGCACGGTGGCGTCGTTGTAATTGACATATTCGCCCGGCACCGAGAAGGTCCACCGACTCGTCACGAGCTCCGAGGGCACAAAACCTGAGGGTGGCCA
This sequence comes from Bacteroidota bacterium, assembly GCA_031375795.1. Classification (GTDB taxonomy): domain Bacteria; phylum Bacteroidota; class Bacteroidia; order J057; family JADKCL01; genus JADKCL01. The sequence continues at coordinate 2,486 of JANMIM010000954.1, read as the reverse complement.
AGCGACATATTGCGGCAATGAATCGGGTGTGGTACTGGGCCCAAAAACGGATATTGCGCTGTTGGCTTCGGTGCCCCCGTAGCCCATCGATTTTGCCCTTGCCTTCAAGATCCACATGCGGTGCCCGCAATCTTCGTTGTTGGCCCCAAAGTCGGTCATATATTGCGCGATCCCTTGGCCATATCCGAGGTTGGAGGAACCGGCTCCTGCGGCGGCCAACTCCGTGTAGCACTTCCAAGTGGTGGGAGGATGGTGGTTCAAACTGCCGTTTTGCGTCATCAAAAAGGCGGCTGCCTGCGCTTTTTTGTTCATTTCTGCGTCCAAGGTCACGGCACCCAGGCCAGCCATTTTACGAAAGAAGTTGATTTCGGCCAGCCTCGCCTTGAGCGTCGCGGGCGAAAGCGTGCCTGGATTGCAATTTCCCAGATCCTTCCAGTTTTGGGGGACCTCTCTGGCAGGAACGTAAACATCTGTGTACAACCGCCTCACGGCTTCTTGGTTGGCGTTTTGGTGCACAAACCGTGTCGGGCCAGACGCATCGTCTGGTGCCTGAGCGGTAAGGGTGGATCCGAGGAGGGAAATACAAATTGCGATGGTCCAAGCTCTCATAATTCCTGTGGTTGGAAATTTATACTGTCCATTACGGGAGAATGGGAATTGGTTACAATTGTTTTTGCGGAATTCGCTAGGCAAATCCACCTAAATCGATTTCCTGGTGCGGAGGAGGCATTAATTTTTTTGCGGCGACAATACAATCCCAATCATTGCGCCCGATATGCGGTTACCATCGGCATCGGACATGGGCATCTCATTTTTTATTCAATAGCTCCAAGCCTCTGTATACGCTTCGGTGCAAGATCGTCGCGTGGTTCTCCTCGGGAAAGGTCACGAAATCGACCTTGAGCTGCTTCTTTTTGGCGGCCTTGAGCGTGTTTGCGAGCCCTGCCGCATCCTCCTCCATCTGTTTGCCCTCTTTGCCTACAGCCACAAAGACATGGATGGGGGCATCCACCGCTTTGCCCAGGCAGGCGGGTGCTGCTTGGAGCAGCGACGCATCATCCCACCACAAGCTGGGGCTCACGATGATGTATTCTGTAAACAATTGCGGCTTCTTGAGCAGGATTTCCGTGGCCAACAAACCGCCCAGCGATTGGCCGATGATCGTCTTGTGGGCAGTGATGCGGTAATTTTGCGCAATGTAGGGCTGCAATTCTTCCTCCATGAAGGCGATGAATTTGCCAGAGCCGCCCGTCGTGGGAAAGTCTTCCTTGTCCTTCTTGATGGTCGTGGGAAACGTGAAATCGCGCTTGCGGTCCACATTGGCGATGCCCACAACGATCGTCGGAGGCAGCACTTGGATCATGTGCAGGAATTGAACCAGGCCCACAATATGCAGCAGGTCCTCGTCGGCTGAGCCATCGAGCAGGTACAACACAGGAAATTGCGCAATGCTGTCTTGATGATAGGCATCTGGCAAATAGATGTTGAGGATCCGCGTTTCAGACAATTGCTTGGAAAAAATCTCGTCGATGTGCCCGATCACAAGAGGTTTGTGAACCTGCCGATCGGATTTGGATTGCGCAGGGGCGATGCACGTGGCGAAACAGAAAAATAGAAGCAAGGAAATGCAGTACAGATATTTCATCGACGTCGGGGTATGATGTCTTCCATTGAATCCTCATACGCCCACACCTAGGTTTTCATTTCGTTCGTGCACCCAAAAACGCGAAATGCATGAAAATTGGGCATCGACGCAACATCTCCTCTCCCTGTTGCAGCGATCCTCAGCCATCCACGAGGCCGACCCAATCGTTCACCACTTGCTCCAATGCGCCCTTTTTGGCCACGATGTCGGCCATGTCGGTGAAACGGGCCTCTCGGCGGTCCTTCCAAGTACCTTGCAGCAAGCCATTGCTTTCATGGATCATGGCACCCTTGTGAAACACAAATATGATCTGCACGAAGCCCTTGGCGCGCAAGTTGAATGCCGCCATGTCCACACCATAATAATAGCTGGGCGAATTCCATTTCACGCGTTCCGCAATCTTGGGATTGGCGGCCACGATGATCTCGCGCAAGGCTTGCACCTCGGCTTTGAAAGGATGTTCCAAGGCATCCATGAAGGCGTTGACTTTGGGGTCTAGTGGCATGATGTTCAGATAAATGTGATGAATAGCAGCCACCGGCACCCGAGGGCACAAGCGGCTGCTTCAAAAGGCAATGAATTAGCTACGTGGTGCGTCGTAGCTCAGCATCCAAGCGACGCCAAATTTGTCCTTCACCATGCCGAAATAGGCACCCCAGAACATGTCGCCCAATGGCATTTCGACCTTGCCGCCGGCTGAGAGGCCATTGAATAGACGATCGGTCTCCTCGCGGCTGTCGGTGCCGATGGAGATGGTAAAGCTGCTGCCGATGGTCACCGCACCCATGTGGTTGGGTACATCGCTGCCCATGAGGACACCTGGAAAAACGCGGTGCACCGC
>JANMIM010000936.1:0-3450 GCA_031375795.1 Bacteroidota bacterium | reverse complement strand
GATTGCCCATCACCTCTTCCGACAAGGCTTCCATGTCAAACTGCCCGCTGCCGAGCCATCCTTCGTAGGTCGCCTTGTCCCAGATTTCAATGCGGTCAAACGAAGCCACCACGACAATGTCCTGGTTGATTTTCGCATGGGCCGCCAACCGCTTGGGAATCAACACCCTGTTGCTCCCATCGAGCTCCAGTGGTGTGGCGCCGTTCATGAACAGACGGGCAAATGCCCGGTTCTTGGCGACGTACTGATTCTTGGAGTGGATCTTGGCCAATTCCCCTTCCCAGACTTTCACTGGGTAGAGGACGAGGCACTCGTCCAAACCACGGTTGAGAACGAACTCTTTTTGCTGATCATCTGGCAATTGTTTCTTGAGCCCCGAGGGAAGCGCAAAACGCCCCTTGGAGTCCAATCGACACTCATACTCGCCATAGATGGGTCTCATAGGACCTCGATTTTCAGCATTTCGATAGGTGCAAAGCTAAAGCACTTTTAAGAAACTCTCCCACTCCCTGCCACTATTTCCCACCATTTGTGGAAAACTTTTCGGCTATTGCCCTCACAATCACGGTTTTTGCGCGATTTTGAGGCCTTTGGCGCGGTGGCAGCCGTCCCCAATTTGGGCGGATGATGGGTAAATATGAGCCTATTTTCGGAAATGTGGTAGTGTTCTGGGAAAGAATTTTGAGGTTTGTCACGTCGCCAGACCAATTGGTGGGAAAAAGTGGGGCAAAGTGCATGTAAATGGCGGGCAAGGGGAGGAAATCGGATCGACTTCCGATTCACGGCTTTTTTGCCCCGGAATTGCAGCGGGAGCCGGCACTTGGTCGATCGTACCGAATCCGCGAAGTGATCAGGAACGCAAGCCGTAGCGACCTGCTTACCCAACTGCCTAGGTTGCGAAAACATTAATTTTGATCGACCAAATGATTAATTCGTCAGAATCGATAGATTCGCCAGACATTGGCTTGAGAAATTAATCTTTGGTGATCATGAGGCTATCCCTTTCTTGCTTGCTCTGCCTGCTTACGATGAATGCCTTTGCGCAGTGGGACGCAAACAATACGGCGACCTGCACGGCAGCCAATGACCAACAGGAAGTGCGCATGGTCACCGATGGGCAAGGTGGCGCCATCCTCGCCTGGGACGATGTGCGCGTCGATGGCCAGAATGGCGACATCTATGCCCAACGACTCGACCACGCTGGCGTGGCCCAATGGACGGCCAATGGGATCGGGATCTGCACCCAAGCCGGGAACCAGACCGCCGTCTCCATCGCCGATGATGGCGCAGGCGGAGCGATCATGGTCTGGAACGACTGGCGCAGCGGCAACCGTGACATCTATGCCCAAAAGGTGGATGCAGCCGGCGCAGTCCAGTGGACCGCCAATGGCGTCGCTGCCGTGGTGAAACCCTCGGACCAGCAGGATGCCAAGGTCATTTCAGACGACGCCGGCGGCGCCATCTTTGTCTGGCAAGACTCGGCAGCTGGCGGATTTGACGTGTATGCCCAGCGCATCGGCAGCGCTGGCACCGCGATGTGGGCTGCAGGTGGCGTGGCGATCTGCACTGCGGCCAACGACCAGGTGAATCCCCGCCTGGAGACCGACGGGGCAGGTGGCGCAATCATCACTTGGCAAGACAAGCGTGGCGGCAACGACTATGACATCGCCGCCCAGCGTGTCGATGCCTCGGGCACGGTGCAGTGGACCGCAAATGGCATCGTGGTGGCCACCTTGGTGGGCACGCAATCCAATCCCAAGATCGAGCCCGACGGCGCTGGCGGCGTCTACATCTGCTGGCAAGACAAGCGCACGGGCAACTTTGACGTCTATGCCCAGCGCGTGAACAGCGCTGGCGCCGTGCAGTGGACCGCCAATGGCGTCGCACTCTGCACCAATGCAGGCTCCCAAAGCGCGCTCGACATGACCGCCAAGGGCGGCATCGACGGCGCGATCATCGCCTGGAAAGACGACCGAGCTGGCCTCGGCGACATCTACGCCCGCCGCATCAGCGCGGCCGGCGTGCCGCAATGGGCAGCCAATGGCATCGTCGTCGCCAGCGGCGGTGGTCCCGAGCTGAAACCCAACATCATCGGCGACGGATCTGGCAACGCGATCATCGTCTGGCAGGATTCCAGTGCAGGCAACTGGGATGTCATGAGCAGCAAGGTCGACGGCAACGGGACGATCCTCTGGAATGTCGCCATTTCCACGGCGGCCGGCAGCCAAACCAATCCCAAAAACGTCGAGGACGGCGCGGGCGGCGCGATCTATGCCTGGCAAGACAAGCGCAACACATTGGACTTTGACATTTATGCCCACCACATCAATGCCTTCGGGACCATCACGGCGGCTACCGAACGCAGCCCCACTTTGGCGGCCATGCTTGCACCCAATCCATTTTCATCCACGACCACACTCAGCACCAGACAGCCGCTCGTAGATGCCACGATCAGGATCTACTCCGCCATGGGACAGCTGGTCAAACAATTGGAGCATGTGCGCGGCAAGGCTGTGAGCCTGGACAGGGCAGGGTTGGAAAATGGGTGCTATTTCCTCTCGATTACCCAAGGTGCCAGCCGCGTAGCGAGTTCCCGCTTGATTGTCACCGATTAATCTTGGCATGGGTGGTGTACGCAATCGCAAAATTTCCTAAATTGGAGTTCCACTTACCAAACTACAAAATGAAGAACGTTCGATTCGTTGTTGCTCCGATCTTGCTTTTGCTTTCCTGTTTGCTCGCTGGCTCGGCCTACGGGCAAAAAATTGCCGCTGGGGGAAGACACAGCCTCGCTATCTGCAGTGACCGTACCGTCATGGCATGGGGAACGAACTTTTGGGGACCGCTGGGAAATGGCACGAACATCGACAGCGATGTGCCCGTGAGTGTCGTCGGACTTACGGATGTGGTGGCCGTCGCAGGTGGAAATGATTACTCATTGGCACTCAAGGACAATGGGACGGTATGGTCCTGGGGAAAAAACTCGGCTGGAAGCCTAGGCACAGGAGATAACACCCATCGTCTCGTACCCGTACTGGTGCCAAATCTCGGCGGCGTCAAGACCATTGCGGCGCAGGAATTTCATTCCCTGGCCTTGAAACATGACGGCACGGTCTGGGGCTGGGGACGCAACCTCCATGGGCAATTGGGGATTGGCACCTATTCGGATACGAATGTGGCGGTGCGCATCGATACGCTCTCGGGCATCAGAGCCATCGCCGTGGGCGGCGCGCATTCATTGGCCATGACAGAGGAGGGAACTGTCTGGTCTTGGGGCAGCGGTGACTACGGCCAAACGGGGCACGGCATCGACGACACCACCAACCGACCGGTACAGATAGCAGGGCTCACGGGGGTCATCGCCATCACAGCGGGCTACCATCATAGCCTGGCCCTGAAGGCCGATGGCAGCGTCTGGGCCTGGGGACGCAACTTCTATGGCGAGCTCGG
>JANMIM010000907.1:0-3383 GCA_031375795.1 Bacteroidota bacterium | reverse complement strand
CGATGCCATGCAAGGCATCGCCGAGCCGATTCCCACCGCCGAAAAGATCGCCTACCTCAACGCCCTGCTGCGCATCGGCTTTGACACGCTCGATTTTGGCAGCTTCGTCTCGCCACGGGCCATCCCGCAACTCGCCGACACCGCAGATGTGCTCGCAGGCCTGGACCTGCAAGGCACGTCCACCAAGCTGCTGGCCATCGTCGCCAACCTGCGCGGCGCCGAGCAAGCCGCCCAGTACCCGCAAATCCAATACCTGGGCTATCCGTTCTCGATTTCAGAGACCTTTCAGATCCGCAACACCCAAAAGACCATCGCCGAGTCGCTCGTGTTGGTCGAGGAAATGCAGGCTTTGTGCCAAAAAACCAACAAGCAACTGGTCGTCTACATCAGCATGGGTTTTGGAAATCCGTATGGCGACGCTTGGAGCCCGGCCTTGGTGGCGGAGTGGGTGGCGCGCATCGCAGACCTGGGCGTGGGGATCATCTCCCTCGCCGACACCGTGGGCACTGCCGATGCAGACAGCATCGGGCCTTTGTTTTCGGAATTGATCCCGCGCTTTCCAGCCGTGGAGTTTGGCGCCCACTTCCACGCGGCGCCGGCGCAGCGTGCTGCCAAGCTCAAGGCTGCCTGGGACGGCGGCTGTCGGCGCTTCGACAGCGCGATGCTGGGGTTTGGCGGCTGTCCATTCGCAGAGGACGAGCTGGTAGGAAATATTTCGACCGAGTCCTTGTTGGAATTTCTGGCCGATCGGCAGCCTCCGGCACTGGATGCCAGTGCTTTGGCCAAGGCCTTGGTGCTTGCGACCGAGTTGTTTGGGAAATACCACTGATCTCCCGACGCCCCTGAGGATTACTGGACGCTGGGCTGAGGCTCGTCGTCAAAAGGCGTCTCTGCCGTGACGTGTACGAGCTCGTAGCGCTCCACGAGCAGGTCCCACTTTCCCAAGAACATCGTGAGCGAGCGTGTGAGGAGATCGACCATATCTGGCTCGGGCATGAAATAGGTCTCGTCGACCAGCTTCTGTTCCGTATTCTCCAGTCCGATCTTGTAATACAGCAGCATGGCCACGTCGAGCACGGGATTTCGGATCTTGAGCACGCCGTTGTTGTAGGCCTCGATGTATTTGATGATCGCATTGCGCACCGCGACAAACTTGGGGCCCTCCCCGAGTTGTTTTTGCAGCAATTGTTGGAGAATCGTAAACAGGCGCTCGGCTTGCGGGGGATAAAACAGGTCAAAGCAAGCCCTGAAATTGATGGCGATCACCGCCAAGGAGAAGGTGAATTTGATGAATTCGCTCTTTTCCAGCTTCACACCCGCCTCGCGCAACGCCTGCTCGGTCGGCATCCATATTTGGGGCCACCGCTCATCCACCTGCTGGAACACGCTGTCCATCACGGCTGCCACGGCATTGACTTCGGTAATCTTCTTTTTCTCCATGGGATAGGCAGCGATGAAGATAATGCAAAAAGGACACGCCTCGGTCGGCATATCCTTTTTTATTTCTTGTCCAGTGGACGTGATCAGACCGAGAAACTCTCCCCGCAAGCACAGGTGCGGGAGGCATTGGGATTGTTGAACTGGAATCCCTTGCCATTGAGGCCGTCGCTGAACTCGAGCACGGTCCCGATGAGGTACAGGAGACTCTTGGCACCGACATAGACCTTGACGCCGTCTTCCTCAAACACATGGTCGCCCGGCTGCTCCACCTTGTCGAATGTGAGGTCATAAGACAGGCCCGAACAGCCCCCACCCTTGACCGAAACGCGGATGCCGAAGCTGTCATCATAGCCTTCCTCAGCCCTCAAAACCAGCAAGTGGGCCTTCGCTTTCGGCGAAATCATGACCAAGGGCTCTTTCGTTGCAACGTTCATACTTGTACTACTTTGGATTCTGTGTACAAAAGTAACGAATAAATTGTGGGATTGTTGCGGATACGTCACGCCAATTTAGATTGATTCTAAGGTGGCGAATCATTTTGCCCGTAAATTCATCACCCCACGCCGCACCTCCGCCACCGCAACCTCCACTTCCTCCAGCGTCGTCATCCGCCCCAAACTGAACCGAATCGACGCAAAGGCCGCTGAATCCACCACGCCCATCGCCTGCAAGACATGCGACGGCGCCATCAAGGCCGACGTGCAAGCACTCCCGGTCGCGACCGCGATGCCGGGCATCGCGTTGAGCAGGGCCTCGGCCTCGACGCCGTCGAGGCTCAGGTTGCTCGTGTTGGGCAGGCGGCGCTCTGCGTGGCCGTTGCGGTGTACGCCGCCGAGTGCCAGCATCCCCGCCTCCAGGCGGTCGCGCAAGGCGGCCATCTGCGCGCCATGCGCATCGAGCCCGAGGCCCGCGATCTCGCAGGCCCGGCCCACGCCCACGATGCCCGGCACATTGAGCGTGCCGCTGCGGTGCCCACGCTCGTGGCCACCCCCGTGCAGCTGTGGCGCAAGCGCCACGCGCGGACCGCGCCGACGCACGTACAGCGCGCCCACGCCCTTGGGCCCGTGCAACTTGTGCGCGCTCAGCGCGAGCAGGTCGATGCCGAGCGCGTTCACATCCACAGGGATTTTGCCGACGGCTTGGGTGGCGTCGCTCATGAGCAGGCTGCCCCGCGCATGCACGATTGCCGAAATCGCGGCGAGGTCTTGGATCACGCCGGTTTCGTTGTTGGCGAGCATGACCGAGACGAGCACGGTCTCGGGACCGATCGCGGCCTCCAATTCCGTCAAGTCGATCAGCCCATTGCTGTCCACACGGAGGTAGGTCACGCGGCGACCCGTTTTTTCGAGCCAATGACAGGTGTCGAGCACGGCCTTGTGCTCGGTGGCGACGGTGATGATATGGTCGCCTTTGCTCGCGTAGGCCTCCGCTACGCCTTTGAGGGCGAGGTTGTCGCTCTCGGTGGCACCGCTTGTGAAGACGATCTCCTCGGGCGTCGCGCCGATCAAGCCGGCGACTTGTTCGCGGGCGATCTTCACGGCCTCGGCAGCTTGCCATCCGTAGGCGTGCGTGCTGCTCGCCGCATTCCCATAGACCTCCCTGAAAAAGGGCAGCATCGCCTCCAGGACGCGTTCGTCGAGCGCGGTGGTGGCGTTGTTGTCGAGGTAGATGGGGCGTTTCATTTCATGTTCTGAAAAAACCGCAAAGTTCGCGGAGATCGCAGAGAATGTGCTAGCTCTGCGGTCTTTGCGCCCTTTGCGGTTCCATTTTCAGCGCAAACCGATCAATTCAGCTGCACCAATTCAAACTCGTAGCTCTCCATGATGGTATTGGCGAGCAGTTTTTGGCAGGCTTCGTCGACCTTGGCCTCAGCGTCTTTTTTGGTTTTGGCTTCGATCTCCATGGAGATGCGTTTGCCGACGCGCAAGTTGGCGACGGTGTCA
>JANMIM010000830.1:0-1930 GCA_031375795.1 Bacteroidota bacterium | reverse complement strand
CTTGGTGCTCGCGAGGTCGAGGTACACCTCCAGCTTCACGGGGTCCACGAGCCGCCCGAGCGTCTGCGCCACCTCGTGGATGGCCTGCGTCTTGGCCTGCGGATCGTCAAAACTGTACTCGATGCGCAGTTGGTCGAGCTTGAAGTCGAGGAAATCCTGCGCGCGCTCGTTCACATAGGTCTCAAATCCGCTCTTGCCATTGGCCTTCACGTAGCTGTCGGGGTCCTCGCCCGTCGGCAGGAGCAGCACCCGCACATTCATCTCTGCCTCGAGCAGCAGGTCGATGCCCCGCAGGGCCGCCGCGATGCCCGCCCGGTCGGCGTCGTAGATGAGCAGGACATTGGGCGTGAAGCGCTTGATGAGCCTGATCTGATCGACCGTGAGAGCGGTCCCGGAGCTCGCCACGACATTTTCCACACCCGCCTGCGCGAGCGAGATCACGTCCATGTAACCCTCGACCAGGATGCAGCGGTCCTCGTCGCGGATGGCCTTCTTGGCTTGGTGCAGGCCATAGAGCACATTGCTCTTGTGGTAGATGTCGCTCTCGGGGGAGTTGATGTACTTGGCCATCTTCTCCTGCGTCATGATGCGCCCGCCGAAGCCTACGACCTTGCCGAGGTGGTTGTGGATCGGGAACATGATGCGCGAGCGAAAGCGGTCGAGCAATCTGCCGTCCTTGTCGCTCTTGAAGACCAGCCCGGTCTCCAGCAAAAACTGCTCCTTGTATTGCTGCTTGATGGCCTCCTTGCTGAAGGCGTCCCACTCGTCGCCGCAGTAGCCGAGCTGGAAAGCGGTGATCGTCGTGTCGAGCAGCCCCCGCTCCTTGAAATAACTCAGGGCGATGTCGCGGCCCTTGGGCGTCTCGAGCATGGTCTTGTGAAAGTACCGCGCCGCAAACTCGTTGACCACATACAAGGACTCCTTGTGGTCCTCGCGCACGACGTCCTCGGGCGACTCCTCGAGGTCCAGGGCGATGTGGTACTTCTCGGCGAGGTACTTGAGGGCCTCGACGTAGGTCATGCCCTCGGCCTCCATCAGAAACGAGACGCTGTTGCCCCCCTTGCCGGTGGAGAAGTCCTTCCAGATGTTTTTGGAGGGGGAAATGGCGAATGAAGGCGACTTCTCGTTGGTGAATGGCGACAACGCAAAGTAGTTGCTCCCCCGTTTCTTGAACTGCAGGTAATCGCCGAGTACCTCCACGACATTGGCTGCCGCGTAGATTTCGTCGATCTTGTGTGGTGGGATGCGTTTTGACATCCTTGCAAAGATAGCTAATGAAGAATGGAAAATGGAAAATGGAGAATGGAGAATGAGCCTACGGCTTTTGTGAGCCCTTGGCATCTGGCTTCTAGGGCCATCTATCACTACGCGTCGTGACCTTGGGCGGCATTGTCCATCGGGCATGATTTTAAACCCCTCGAAATCGAGGGGTTTAAAAATGCAGTTTGGAGGGCTGGCATTTCGGATTGGTTTGCCTGTCGATGGTTTTTATGCTTATCGGCTTCTTTGCCAGTAAAGGCTGGAATATTGACCGACGCTGTGTAATTCCTTCCCCATTGATCATTCGCTTGTGGTCGCGTAGCTTTCAGGCCGTCGGCTGAAGCGCAATGTCATTAAGTTAACGAAATAGGAGAATCACGGCATTCCAAAAGAGGATGGTTGGTACGATGGCGCAAGCCCGAAGGGCTTGACCTGTGGATAGCCCCGGGCAAAGCCCGGGGTCTGCAGTTCGCAAAATAGCCAACCCTGAAGGGGTTGACTGTGAACGCATTTACACAGGAAAACGGCGATAGTCAACCCCTTCGGGGTTGTAAAATTGGGACATCCGAAACCGTGGGCTGCGCCCACGGCTATCCACAGATCAAGCCCTTCGGGCTTGCCAAACGCACCAGGTTCGGTTTCAAATCCCTTAAATTAATGACATTGGGCT